>NZ_JADKPY010000084.1:0-143260 GCF_015351505.1 Acinetobacter sp. SK-43 | reverse complement strand
CATAAATCGGCCGATCCTGCGGTTGGACGATATGCTTTAGGTTCAAATTCTTTACCAGCTTGATGTAGATTGATTTTTTGATTGCCGAATTGCAGTGCTTTTCGGTTTTCGGCAAAAGTAATGACTTCAAAATTCAGGGCTGATTGATAAAACTGACAGGTGATTTCAATATTAGCAACGGTCAAAACAAAATGGTCTAAATGGCTAATTTTCATATTTAATTTAACACTCTTTTTTTTATTCACATTCAGGTAAGGATTGATTGTTTGTAATCAAACGATTTTCATGGTGTTGATACTCAGCAATTTGCTGATAACTCATTTGTTGAAGAGGACCTTTTTTTAAGCCTGAAATGGTGATTGCCATTTCTTTACGAAAATAGGGGATTTGATACATCCACGGGAAAATTAAGTCACGTAAACTACCTGCCCACCAGTGGTTGGATTGATACAGAGGAGTCAGTAAACGGCTGAGAAATTGATAGAACTGAGTCGAGGAGCGGCGATGTTGATGATAGTGTTGCCACAATATCGACCAATCAATCTGCTGATTCTTCCGAGCGAGGCGCAATGATTGCGAAAAAGCCCATGCATCTAACAGTGCCATATTGGCGCCTTGTCCCAACTGAGGGCTCATGGCATGTGCTGCATCACCGATGACCCCGATTCGACCTTGACCAAATTTTGACATCACCACATCACGATATTGAGCTGATAACCATTGCGGTTGATTTTGCTGGTCTAATAAAAGTTGACTGAACCACTCAGCCACATCTGGCCAGCGATCTGAAACTTGTTTTAGCCATTGCTGCTTTGCAGATTCATCTTTTAAGAAAGATTGCAGTTGCGATGTTGGTAAACTCCAAAACACACTTGAAAGCCGTTGTTGTGGTGCTGTAGGAATAGCTCCAGTCGGTAATATTCCCATCATAATATTAGAGCGATCATAAAATTGATGCAGAATCTCAGGATTCAAGCTTAAGCATTCAGGCACGATTGTCCATGCAGCTCCCCAAGGATAGGGTTGATCGATTTTAACCCATGGTTTAGGTCGAAGTTGGCTTCTTGCACCGTTGGCAATCAGTACCGCATCAAAACAATCATCGAAGAATTGGTGTTTGCATGAGCCAAAGATTCGAACTTCACTTTGTAGTTCCTCAAGTCCGTCGATACGATGTCCCATTCTCCAAGTGACATGACTCGAATATTCAGCCAATTTTTCAGTTAAGACGTGACATAAGGTGGCACGATGAATACCAAGACCAAAATGATGAGCCTCAGCTTGGTGGTAATGACTATTCACCAATAGACGTTTATCTGCAAGTTGACCTTCTAAACCCGTGACTTTTGCACCTAATTTCAATGCTTGATCAAGTACACCAAGATGTTCGAAAACAGCTAAGCCAGCAGGTTGTAAAAGTAAACCAGCACCAACAGGAGAGAGTTCATCAACGTGTTCAAAGATCGTGACTTGATGACCTTCGCGTGCAAGCAAAATCGCAGTGGCGAGTCCTGCTGTGCCTGCACCAATAATTGCAAAATGAGGTGTTTTCATAATTGTTTTTTCAAGAAAGCGTATCTTCTAGGATTTCTTTTTAATAACTCTTTTATAATTTCAGTACGTTTATTTTTATCTAAAGATCGGATAGTTCTAATTAAATCTTGATTAACATCATCACTGTTTGCCCCTAGTCTTTCAGCAAGTTCATACCATTCTGCACCTTGAGTGGACTCATATAATTGCATATGAATTGCTCCCAAAAGGGTACAAGGTCTAAAATTTTTAGGAGTTAAATGATGTGCTTCTAAAGCATATTCTTTTGCTTGAGCAAAGTTTCTTAAATCTCGATATGCTCCACCAAAAGTGGTTAAGTATGCTGAAACGATCTTTTTATCACTATGATTTTTAATATCTTGAATCTTATTTAAAAAATCAATGGCTTCTTTACTAAGTTTAGCCTTTCTGAAACAAGCGCTTGCATTTATTGCAGAGTGTGGATTGTTGTTTTTTTCATATTCCTGCATATAGAATTTAGCTTCTATTGCGTAATATTTTTTATGGATAGCATCCGTATAGAAATCTTGATTCTGATTGGAATTTAACCAAACTCTTAATTCATCGGTTGGTCTTTTATTTTCACTAAGAGATTTGAGAAGATCATATAGATGATCAGAGTATTGGCTAGATTCCTCGAGTCCAAATTGAGATAATAGTGCTTTACGTTTTTTTTGAATTAAAGCTTTCTCTTTTTGTAGTTGTTTTCTTTCAAGATTCTCTTTTTCCCTTAATGCTCTTTCTGCAATATAATAAGGATCTAATTCAAGTTGTTTTTGTCGTTCTCTTTCAGCTATTTTCCGTAATGCTCTTTCGTTTTCAATTCTTTCTTGAAGAGCTTGTTCCGCAATCCGTGCAAGATGAATTTCGTTTTCCTTTTTAAGACGTTCTGCCTCAAATTTTTCTAATTTCTCTTTTTTTTCAATTTCTGCTTCAATTTGGAATTGATGGAAAGAAATGTCTTTGTTGGAAAATTTGAATAAACTAATTAGATTATTGCGTATTAAATAATTTTTTTCAGATAAAGAAAGACTTTCATTTATTTTTAATTTTTGAATAATTTTATGTAATAGGCTATGTGGTATAATTGAACTTTTAATGTCATCTACAAAATAAAATGCAGCATCTTTTACCATGCTTTCAATGAATTGTTGATGTTTCAATGCATTTTCAACTGATATTTTGCTTTTATATTTTGGACGAAAATTATGTTGAAAATATCTCCGTGACCCCATATTAAATCCCCCACATTTATCATATTAACTTTATTTTACCACTCGCCAAAGCGCAATCAGACTACTAAGCAGAATCAATACAATGGAAACAAACCACGGCGTAATAATGGCAATGGTTAGTAAAATCAACATCGTGCTGCCAAACATCCAGCTACGACGTTGTTGCTGTTGCATTTGCAAACGCATTTGTTGTATTTCGCGCAGTTGTTTGTCTTGCCATGCCGACTGGTTTTTTAAACCATTCAAACTATCAATGAGTAAAGTTGGTAAATCCTGAGCACCCAAAAGTAAGTCGGGGATTTGTTGTCCAATCTCTTTGATATTTTTAACTGGGTTCATATTGGCTTTGACCCATTCAGTCAAAATCGGTTTTGCCAATTTCCAAATATCAAGTTGAGGGTAAAGATCAGTTCCTAAGCCCTCTACATGGACTAAGGTTTTCAACAACAACATCAGTTGCGGTGGGATTTCTAAATGGAATCGACGCGCAATATCCATGACTTGAATCAAAATACCTGCAAAATCTAATTGATCCATTGGTTTTGAGACCATTGGACCCACAGTGCGGCGCATCTCACGAGATAAAGCATCTTGATCCGTACCAGGTGGAATCCAACCTGCTTGATGTACGATCTGAATCAATTGCATGAAGTTGCTGTTCATGACAGCAAGTAGCATCCGCGCTACGGTCATTTGGTCATGTTTTGACAACTCACCCATAATGGCGCAGTCCAACGCAATAAAGCGTGGGTTACTTGGGTTAATTGTTTCCACAAACACATTACCGGGATGCATGTCAGCGTGGAAAAAGTTGTCACGGAATACTTGGGTGAAGAAGATCGTTAAACCTTTTTCAGCCAAATCAGCACGATCCATGCCTAGACGATCAAAAGTTGCAGTATCTGAAATTGGAACACCAGTGATGCGTTCTGCGACCATCACATCTTTACTGTCCATGTAGACTTCTGGCACATACATCATGCTTGAGCCAGTAAAGTAATGACGCATGCGGCGAGTGTTGTCTGCTTCTAGACTTAGATCAAGTTCATTTAAGATAATTTGGCGATAATCTTGAATGATTTCAGATAAGTGCAGCGCACGCGCAGCTTCTAAACGGTTTTCTAGCCAATCGCCCAACCATGCCAAAATCTCAAAGTCTTGCAAAATTTGACTGCGAATATCAGGACGAGTGACCTTAACGATTACTTCACGTCCATCGTGCAAAGCCGCAGTATGAACTTGTGCAATCGATGCAGCCGCAAGGGGTTGTTCATCAAAACGTAGAAATAGTGTTGTAATATCTGCTTTTAATGAGTCTTGAATGCGCTGTTTCGCCAATTGTGTGTCATAAGGTTTTACACGATCTTGTAATAAAACCAATTGTGATAACACTTCTGGCGGGATCAAATCTCGGCGAGTCGAAAGCAATTGCCCAAGTTTAATGGCCAAAGGACCCATATCCTCAAGGGCTTCTTTTAACTTGAGTGGATTCTTTTTCTCACGACTTGACCACGCAGCAGGATGCATTTTGATGATGTTTAATGCATGACGTGCTTTAACTGGTAACTCTTCCGCAGGAAACAAGGTGTCAAGGCGGTAATGTGCTGCAATACGCCAGAGTTCGAGTAACCGTGTAATATGCGGAATCATATGGAATTTTACCTAGTCTTGTGTGGGATTAAACTGAGATTTTAATTGCTGAAATTTTGCTTCTAAGCGATCAATTTCTTGATTGAGCTGACGAGTTTCTCGATTCAGATCATCCATTTGCCAACGTGGCGCAAACAAACCACTATCTTCTTTAAGTGTATCTTCGACAAAGAACAAATGACTTTGCAACGAGCGCTTTATTTGCTGAGGCGCAAGCTGAATTTTTCCTAACTCATGTGCGAGTTGTGGACCAATCCAAGGGGATAAATGTGCAGCGAGATCAGGTTCTGCCTGTTGCATGATGCGCTGGATATCTTGCAATAAATGATAATCACCCTGTAAAGGAATATTACCGATTTGATCCATATCACTCAGCAAAAGTCGAATCAGTTCAACCACGTTTGCAACATGTAAGGTTGCAGTGGCATCGGTGATCTTATTTTGATGATCGAAAGGGCGCTGCTCAAAAATAGAAGGAGTTTGACTCTGTCCAGTGACAGTGGGTTCTAGACGAACTTTATTTTCATCAAAGAAAACATCAACTGAGAGTTGTGGACTATCGATCACAACTCGTAATAGTTGACCTTGTAATTGATTCAGTTGGATACGCGTAATCGCATCCAAATCAATCACATGATGAATGATACGTTCGACTGCACCGAGTGCTAAAATCGACCACATATCTTAAGCCTTACAGTTTGAATCCACGGTGAACTGCAACAATACCACCTGTTAAGTTGTGGTAATCACAGCTTTGGAAGCCTGCATTTTCCATCATGCCTTTAAGTGTACGTTGGTCTGGGTGCATACGAATAGATTCGGCAAGGTATTTATAACTTTCAGAATCATTCGCCACCAATTTACCCATCATCGGAAGTGCGGTGAATGAGTAAAAATCGTAGAGTTTTGAAAATGGCTCAAAAACAGGTTTTGAGAACTCAAGTACCAATAAACGACCACCTGGCTTAAGTACGCGATACATCGCTTGTAAAGCCGCATCTTTGTCAGTCACGTTACGTAAACCAAAACTGATCGTCACTAAATCAAAACTATTATCCGCAAAAGGTTCTAATGTTTCTGCATTGGCGAGTACGAAATCAACATTAGTGCAGCCCGCATCAATCAAACGATCACGACCAACATTCAACATAGATTCATTAATATCTGAAAGTACCACATGCCCTTGAGGACCGACTTCACGGCTAAAGACTTTCGCTAAATCACCTGTACCGCCTGCAATATCTAAGACATGCTGCCCACGACGAACACCTGACATATTGATCGCAAAGCGCTTCCATAAACGGTGAATACCAAATGACATCAAGTCATTCATGATGTCGTATTTACTCGCAACAGAATGGAAGACTTCAGCAACTTTTTGAGCTTTCTCATCACTGCTAACAGTCTGATAGCCAAAGTGTGTGGTCGCGCCGACATTGCCTGTATTGGCACCACGCGGTAAGTTGTATTTTGGTACAGAGCCACCTGTAGGGGTAGATGCAAGTCCTTGTTGTAATGATTGTTGTTGACCTTGCGGTGTACCTTGCGGAAGCGGTGAACTTAGGAATGGACTGACTTTGTCTGAACTCGGTTTTTGCTCAACTTCTGGGGTAGGCTGTTGGTTTTCGTTAGACATTGTTTTCTCCTAAACTCTCGTTCTAGCGATACGAATCAACATGCATGATGACAGATTTTGTAATTTTTTACAGGGCTTAGCATGTAATTGTTATGAATAATATACAGAAAGTCAGTGACTAAAAAGAGTTTCTAAATCGAAAAATGCTTATGCGTCATCTCTCAATAAAAATTATCAGAGATGACGCTGATGTTTAAGGGCGAAATGGGTCTGGGTGACCTGCGTGAACCTTCTCAATAATTTCACGCTCTTTTTCAGTGAAAGTTTTGATGAAGTTAGCCGCTGATTTCATTGGTTTCATCGCTGCAAAACCTTCTTGAATAAAGTCATACATGCGTTCGAATTGGTATTTATGGGCAATGCCTTTACACATTTTAAATGCAGCGTACATCATGGTTGAACGCATATATTTATCTAATGCGACACCTAACTCATCCAAAAGACGTAATTGCTCATAACGATCTTCGCCTTGATCCAATTTGATGAGCGTTTGACGCATAATTTCATCAGTCAATACAGTTTCAGCTGGGTAATCTTGTAAAAGTTGTACAGCAACTTGCTCATCCAAACGTGTTGCTAAGACAGCTAGGCTAACCGATTTAGTTCCCGTTTTAATTGCATTATCTGGCAATAGACTTTCTGCTTTGTGTGCATATTTCAATAGACGTTCGATCTGCTGTGCCATTGCATCAAAATCTGGTCCACCATACAAACGGTTTAAAAAGTATTGTGCCATCAACTGATTTTCAGGTTGGGCAAAAAACTCTTGGTGTGTGGCAGCAATACGTGCTTTCATCCATGCTTGTACGTCATGTAAACGCTGAGCTAGAACTGGATCTTGATGGTAATTTAAGCTTTGGTATTGTAATAAAAGTTGATCAAATGCAGCGAGTTTTGACATGTTCGAACTCAAAAGAAATAAAACCTTAAAATCATAGGCGTGATGATAACTTAGAACTATGACAGCACAAACCTAAAATCTTTAACAATCGGTCAGTCGAGATATGCACTGAATCTAATCTACATAAACTGTACACGGGATTTGATGCCTTTTTATCAGATTTAACTATACTTATTTTTAATAATTAAACATTTAGAATTAAATATGAGCACACAACAACCGACGTTTGGACTACGATCAGAAGAAGAACTTTCTTTGGATTTGATCGAGGCTCAATATGCTTTAAAAGATAGCCAAGATAAAAAAAATGCCAAAAGCGTATTAATCCTTGTCAGCGGGATTGAACTTGCAGGTAAGGGCGAAGCGGTTAAGCAATTACGTGAATGGCTTGATCCTCGTTATCTTAAAGTGAAAGCTGATGCGCCTAAGTTGTTGAGTGCCGATGAAACATTCTGGCAATCCTATACTCGGTTCATTCCTGCTGAAGGGCAAATCGTCGTGATGTTTGGTAATTGGTATAGTGATTTGTTATCTACTGCGATGCATGTTGCGAAGCCTTTGGATGAAACACTGTTTGATGCTTATGTTGAGCAGATGCGATCATTTGAACATGATTTGCAAAACAATAATGTCCATGTCATTAAGGTTTGGTTTGATTTATCTTGGAAATCATTACAAAAACGATTAGACCAAATCGATGCATCTGAGCAGCATTGGCATAAATTGCATGGCTTAGATTGGCGTAATAAAAAACAATACGATACATTGCAGAGTCTCAGCCAACGATTTACGGATGACTGGTATGTGATTGATGGTGAAGATGCAGAGCGACGTGATCAATGTTTTGCTCAATATATTTTGCAGACTTTACAAGAGCTCCCTGTTCATCAAACTAAAGTCACTGAGAAGTGGCAACAAGCCAAAGTTCCAAACGAGTTATTAGAACCATCCAAACAAGTTTTGGATAAAGATCAGTATAAGGATGAGCTTAGTAAACTCACCAAAAAGGTGGCTGATGCACTTCGATATGATGACCGTAAAGTGATTGTTGCATTGGAAGGAATGGATGCAGCAGGCAAAGGCGGAGCAATCAAACGGATTGTGAAGAAGCTAGACCCTCGTGAATATGAAATCCATACGATAGGAGCTCCAGAACGGTATGAGCTACGTCGTCCTTATCTTTGGAGATTTTGGAATAAGCTCAATGATGGGGAGAAAATTACGATTTTTGATCGCACATGGTATGGGCGTGTTTTAGTCGAAAGAATTGAAGAATATGCAACTACTGTAGAATGGCAACGTGCTTATGATGAGATTAATCGCTTTGAGCAAAGCTTAGTCGATAGTCAAACCATAGTGGTGAAGATTTGGCTTGCGATCAGTAAAGATGAACAGGCGGTTCGATTTAAAGAAAGGGAAGAAACACCTCATAAACGTTTTAAGATCACTCCTGAAGATTGGCGAAATCGTGAAAAGTGGGATGATTATTTAGACGCTGCGGCAGATATGTTTGAGCGAACGAATACTGACTATGCACCTTGGTATGTGATTGCGACTGATGATAAAAATACAGCAAGAATCGAGGTGTTGAAAGCGATTCTAAAACAACTGAAGGCGGACTAACCGCCTTAGTTATAAGGTAAATTAGGCAACAATCGTACTACGACTTTTTTGCTGAATACGTTTTGCCAAGTTATAGCAATCTTGGATATGTGCTTCAGTGATTTTTCGCATCATAAAATAACCAAGGCTTGCTGCGATCAGTTGACCGCCCAAAGGGATAAATTTGGTCACTTGTTTAGTGGCAACTTTGGTAAAAAAGCCGTTAAAAGATTTTTTCATTGCTGTGCGTGCGACAACGAAACCAGAGAACTCAAAACCACGTTTGCGTAATTCGTCCCAATGGATTTTCTTGGTTTCAGGATCGTAAACACTAATATGTTCAGGGGCTAAACCAAAGCGTGCATTAATATGCGGAATGATTTGCGTCAACATGCCTAAGTCGACAACAACATCAAAAAATGGAATCGGTACAATTGCTGCACCAGCAGACCAATATGCACGTTTTTTTGTTAATTCTAAACATTCCTCACGGATTTGCTCCAAGTTCAAACTTGGATCTATTGAATCAGGAATTTTTTCGATTTTCATAAAGTTATACCTAATGTCTATCCCTTGATAGTACATTCAATCGTATTGAATGATGAATTTCAAAACAAATTTTTTATTTGATTGTTAGATTAACGTGACATAGTTCGTTGAAGTTGTATAGTGATGATTGTGTACGAATTTGTGCATTCGAATGGTGATTTATCAAAGAGGTTTCTTTAACACATGGGTATTCATGTCATTCAAAGTCAGCGCCTAGATGTATTATTACAAGGGGTGATGGCCTCGATGAATCAGCCGAGTTCGTCACCATTTCAAGTTTTTCAAACGCAGCATTTTATAGTTCCTAGCCCTGCTCAAGAACAATGGCTAACGCAAAAAATTGCTGAGCAGCAAGGCATGTCAGCGAATTACCAATTTCACCAGCGTATTCGTGGTTTTCAATGGTATGCCTATCAACAGGTGCTCGAAAATAAAGAACAAGTCCGTAAAGCCAATATTCCACGGTTGATTTTAAAATGGCGTATATACCAAGCTTTACAACCTTTTATTCAGTCCGCACAGATCAGCTTGCTTGAAGATCATCCTTTATATTCGATTGTGCAGCGTATTTATGACAGTGCCGACCAATTTCAAGATGGCACAGAGAAGCAGTTAAAAAAGCAAAGTATGCTGTATTGGGTCGCTGAGCAAGTCTCCCATCTTTTTAATAACTACATGATTTATCGCGGAAGTTGCCAACGTGGCTGCGTACAGGATTGTACTTGCGCTAGTAACTGGTTGTCTAAATGGGGGCGTAATCAAGCCCTCGATATTGAAAAGTTAATCTCGACAACAGATCGACAGACGTCTGCGTTTAGTTTGAACCAAATCGAACAGTTAGAGGCTTGGCAGCGTTGGTTGTGGCAGCATTATTTCCATGAGGATTTTGTGGAAATGCAGCGTATTGATACCGACTTTTGGAAACTTTTAGACAATGAGGGCACAAGAACGCAGGCTTTGGCTCAACTTCCCAAGCAGATCATTATATTTACACTATTAGATTTACCACCCAGCCAATTACAGTTTTTACGCCGTTTAGGGCAGTATCTTGATGTGTTGATTTTGCATTTCAACCCGTCACAAGAGTATTGGGCAGACAGTGTCGATCCGCAATGGAAGCAGCGTTACGATCTTGGTGTCAAAGAGCGCTTTATTCTTAAGAATCCAAAGGCGACAGATGCAGAAATAACTGCCTTTTTTGAACAGTTCACTTTGTTTTTTAATGCGCAGGCACGTGAGTCACGTCATCCTTTATTGACTCGACTGGGTAAACAAGCTCGAGATCATTTCTCACTTTTATCACAATTGGCAACAGGTGAGGAAGGGAAGTGGGTCGATGCCTTTGTGGATCATTTTCCAGAAACTTTATTGGGTAAAGTGCAGTCAGATATTTTCTATCTTGCTGAACCAAAAGCTGAACAGTATCAGTTAGCTGAAAATGATCAGTCGATTCAGATTCATGTGTGTCATTCCAGTTTAAGACAACTTGAAGTGCTGAAAGAGCAATTGGTGCATTGGTTATCTGAAGCAGATGACATACCACGCCGTGCGAGTGATGTATTGGTATTAACGCCTAATCTAACTGAATTAGAACCTTTAATCCGCAGTGTGTTCCCTGCGGTTGCTCATACTCAAGAGGTGTTTTTACCCGTCAAAATTGCTGGGGTGGCACAGCTTGATGCACTCAACGCATGGCGAGCTGTTTTAGGTCGGATGCAATTACCACAAGGGCGTTTTACTCAGAATGATTTTGCAGATTGGTTGAATTTAGCCGCAACTCAACAACGTTATGGTCTTGATTATAGTCAAGCTCAACGCATTTTAGCTTTGTTAAATGATGCAGGCTTCAAGCGTGGCTTGGATGCAGCACATTTAAAGCAAAGCTTAAGTGCTAGCGATGACGACTATCGCTATAGTTTTAAGTTTGCTTTAGATCGATTAGCACTAGGGATTGCCATCCCAGCTCATGTGATGGTGCAGCAGACTTTAAGTTATGCAGATGTTCAGCCAAGTGACTTCGAGTTGATAGGTTTGTTGATTGAAATTTATCAAGATTTATCAGCTCGACGTAATTGGTGGATTGCACATGAGTTAGGGCAGAGTTTTACTGTAGAAGCTTGGTTGAAAAAGCTAAAGGAAGACATCCAAGAGTTTGAACAAGCTGATATTGTTGCCTTGAAAGCAGTACGCGATATTGTCCATAAGCAAGAGCGAATGCTGACTTTGGCGAGCTATTATGACGATGCTGAAACTCAATTACGTCAGATTTCACTGCCTTTGCCTTATATCGTTGATGAAATTCAACGAGCTTTAGAAAGCCAATCTGCACAAGTCGAACCGACAGGGCAAATTACATTTAGCCAAATTGGTCAGATTCGCCCGATTCCTTATCGATTGATTGTGCTTTTGAATTTAGATACGGGTAAGTTCCCTAATCGAGATAGTCATATCCCCTTTGATTTAATGGATGCTCTTCGTCAGCAATTAGGTGATCGTTCTCGACTGGAAGATGATCAAGGTGCATTTTTGGATGCAGTTTTGCTAGCACAAGAGCAGCTTTGGCTATTCTATAATGGTTTTGATGTGAATGATGGTGAGGTACGTGAGCCATCAAGTGTATTGCAGGGGTTTCGAGATCATTTGGGACTGATTATAAAGCCTGATCTCGCTGACTCATTTGCCAATACAGAAACTTCTTGCACGGATGATTATAAAGCTTTGCAAATCCCGTCAAAACTTTATCCACTTTATCATTTGCATCGCTTACAACCTTTTGATCCATTAGGATTTATCGCTGAGCAAAGACATATACGCTATCAAGATCATTGGTTTAAGGTGGCATCCAAGTTGCAGCAGGTTAAGGGTGAACGTCAGGCTTGGGTCAATACAAGTTATCCACTTGAACAGCAAGACATGATCATTCTGGATGCTCATTCATGGATTCAGGACGTGATTTTCCCTGCACGTTTGTATCTTAAAACGCTGGGTATTGAAAATCTAAGTGCTACAGAAATGGTGGATCAGACTGAACCTCTGATGCTCGATGGTCTAGGTAAATACGCGATTCGTCATTTTTTACAACAAAATATAGATGCTACGGCACCCGCTTTATTACAAGATCAGTTACCTGTCGGAAAAGTGCAACACAGCGCATGGCAACAAAGTCGTATTGAGCAAGAACGTTTGTTAGAACGTTTGCAAGACTATGCAACTTCCCCAACAGAAACCACGCAACGTGTTTGGCGAGTATCGAAACAACTTCAGATCAGTTGCGTTACGCCCAAACACATCGCGCAAGACTGGATTAGCTTAGATGCTTCGAGTGCACGTGCTAAACGCTTTGCCAAAGTTTGGCTTGAGTATTTGCTGTGGCTTGTCATTTTGGATCAAGAGACGGCTTCTGAAAAACGTCGTGTGGTGGTATTTAGTGATCAAACCGTGATTTGTGAAGGGGTGAGTTCACATCAGGCGAAGCACTATCTACAGCATTGGTTACAGCTTTGGCAACAGGCCCAACAGCAACCTGTGGTGTTGCCTGCGGCATTGTTATTAAAACCTTTGGAAAAAGGAAAAGCATATGACTGGGTTGAACAGGATGCACTACATACGCTGAGTGAAGAGAGCCAAAATGATTTGCTGAAAATCTGGAAAAATACCTACAACACAGGCTTTGTTGATTTCAGTCAAGATGAGGCGAATCAACAGCATCGAGATTGGCAGTTTATTTTGCAGGAACAGGATGCAACGGCATTGTTGCAATTCGCCTGTGATCATTATTCTTATGCTTTATATCAACCGATTTTTGAATTTTTACGAGTGGAGTAAGACATGCATTCACAATTTCCAGTGTCTTACCAACCGATTCGTGATATTCAATTCGAAGGTTTACATTTAATTGAAGCCTCAGCAGGAACAGGTAAGACCTATACCTTGTCGAGTCTTATGGTGCGGATATTTTTAGAAAAATATTTGCCACATCAGGTGATAGCTACAACATTTACTCGCGCAGCAGCAGCAGAGTTAAAAACGCGGATACGCGCGCGTTTAGTTGAGGTTCAACAGTTTTTGGAACCATTTCGAAATGTATTGGAAGCGGATATTTATCAGTTTGCCTTGCAAGAAAATGATCCATTAAAGCAACATATTTTACAAACTTTCGCACCGCGTATTGCCTATGCTTGTGAACGGTTAAAGCTAGTAATAGATCA
This sequence comes from Acinetobacter sp. SK-43, assembly GCF_015351505.1. NCBI lineage: Bacteria > Pseudomonadati > Pseudomonadota > Gammaproteobacteria > Moraxellales > Moraxellaceae > Acinetobacter > Acinetobacter sp. SK-43. The sequence continues at coordinate 129,925 of NZ_JADKPY010000084.1, read as the reverse complement.
GTTAGATGAGTTATTTGTTGGCACATTAGATAGTTTTAGCCAGAAATTATTACGAGAATTCGCTTTTGAAAGTGGCAAGATCGAACGCGCGCAAATTACGGAAGATGCAAAAGCCTATACCCGTCAATTGATCCACGATGTACTGCGCGAATGGATTCAAGCCCAGCCCCAACCGTTGATTGATACACTTTATATGGTGGGCGGATTAAAGAATGTCGATTACTTTATTGGTATGGTCGAAAGTTCACTAAATTTTAGTTCAGCACAATTTAAGTTGCCGAATTTTCCTGAGATTGAATGGGCTCAACTGCAACAATGGCGGCAACAAGCACAGCAAATTGAACTTAATTGCTTGGCTGAATATTTTAATTTGGATGGTGCACATTATTCACATATCAATGGAACTTCTTTTCGTAATCATGCATTTAATAAACTGTTCAGTGAGTCTCTGCCTCAACTATTAAAAACACTTATTGAGACGGAGAATTTACAAGTTTTTGATACTTATTTTTCCAGTCAACGTGATGCCGCATTTAAATTTTTAGATAAGCTCAATGAGCAGAAAATATTTAAGAAATGTCCAGCTGATATTTCAGAAGGTTTTTATCAACATCCAACCCTTTTACAACTACAACGATTACTTCAATCTCTGCAGCAGACTCAACAACAATTTGAACAATTACAAGTTTATTTAAAAGCTTATTTGTGTGTAGAAGTCAAAAAACGTTTGCCACAAATATTACAACAAAAGGGAGAAACTACTTTTGCTCAGCAAATTAAAACCTTGTCAGATGCTTTAAAGGGTGAGCAAGGGCAACGTTTTGCAGTCTTTGTACAAGCCCGATATCCGCTTATTTTGGTAGATGAGTTTCAGGACACAAACCAAGATCAGGATGATATGTTGGCGAGTATTTGGCGGCATCCACAGCGTTATCAAAAGGGCTGCATGATTATGGTTGGGGACCGTAAACAGGCGATTTATGGGTTCCGTGGCGGGGACATGCTGACCTTTTTGAATGCCTATCAAGATATTATGGCAAAACAGGGACGCGAATATAAATTGATTCATAACCATCGATCAGTCAAAGAACTGGTCGAAGTAGTGGATGCTTTATTTCAACGACAAATAGATTTTGGCGAGCAAGTGATCTATGACCCGATTCAAGCAGGAGAGCGACCACATCCTGCCTTAATCGATGATCATCAAATTAATCCTGCCCCTTTACGCTGGTTACAGCTTGCGGACTCAAAAGAACAAGCGACTCAGGTCGCATGGAAAATTCAAAGTTTGCTCAATCAAGCACACTTAAATCAACTGTATCTTCAAGGTGAAACTCAGAAAGCAATTGACGAAGATGATATTGCTGTACTCTCACGTAGTCACAGACAGCTAGACGAAGTACAACAGGCATTGCAGCATTTGGGAATTCGTGTCAATCGACCATCAAAACGCAGCGTATTTGACTCGCCTATCGCACAAGATGTGGCAGCTTTATTGACGGCTCTACTTCATCCCTTTGATGAGGCTAAGTTGAAACGAGCCTTACTTAGCCGTTTATTTGGATTTGATCTTAACCGTTTGTTAGTACTCGAGCAGAGCCCAATTGGGTTAAGTGACTACTTGCAATCCTTTGATGATCTTCGTGAAATGTGGATTAACCAAGGTTTCTTGGTGGCGTGGCAACAATGTCTAAATCAATTCGAGATTTGGCAGCAATTGGTGATCACTCAAAGTAAAGATAATGAACGTGCCGTGGTAAATTTACGTCATTTGACCGATATTTTGAGTCAGCATAGCGAACATGTACAAGGACCTCAGAATCTCTATCATTGGTATCTTAAACAGCTGAATTCGCCAAGTGATCGAGAGTGGGAACTGGAACATAAACTATCCAGTGAAGCTGGTGTTCAACTCATGACGATTCATCAATCTAAAGGATTGGAGTTCAAAATCGTCTTTTTATTGGGTGCAAATAAATCACCCTCAAATCAATCAGAAGCTTTAAACTTTTCCACTACAGAAATTCAACTCCCTGAAACAGGACAAATCCGAACACAACGTGTCGTTGCGATCGCTGATAAAAATTTTCTTCAAGATACAGAAATCAATCAGCATCAACAACGCGCTCAAGCCGAACAAAACCGTTTATGGTATGTCGCACTAACGCGTGCTAGTCATCGTGTTTATGCTGTGTTTGAACCTGAAAAAGGGGATAAAGCCAAAGCATCTGCTTTAGCTTTTTGGAAAAATCAAGCTGAGGTTTTTCAGCATATCTATAGCGCGGATGAGGCGTGTCTTCAGGAACGTCCTGCAACTCTTCGTACTGCAAAAATGTCTCAAGATTTGACACTTGCCGCACAGCCTTTACCGACACAACGTTTTTATGCACGCGGCAAAACTAGCTTTAGTTATTTGGCACAACATTTAAAACATAAAGCCAATCGTATGGATCGCTTGGCAAATATGGATCAGAATCTACAACAGGCTGAAGATGAATTAGAGCTCACACAAATCATCATTGATGAGAGACCGGTTTCGAAGCCAATCGCATGGATTAAACAAAATTTTCCAAAGGGTGCTTTGGCAGGTAATTTTTTACATGAGATTTTTGAGCTGATTGATTTTCAACAACCTGATACTTGGGTCGAAGAAATTCGTCGCCGTTTTAAGAATACTTATCAAAGTTTATGGTCTGATCTTTTTAGCTTATATCAACAGCAGTTTCAAGAACAGCTACAAGCTGAGCAGCTGTTATATCAGTGGATTGCGGAATGGCTACAAGATGTTTTGGCTACACCTCTGAATGGTGAGTTTCAGTTAAAGCAGTTAATAGCAGGACAGTATCTATCGGAATGTCCATTTTATCTGTCTTTATCTGATCGTGTATTAGCAATGCAACGCATACAGCAGTTGTTTGAAGAATATGACATTTATATGCCTGAACTATTGGAAGCGAAATCAGCACGTTATCTAAATGGTTCTATTGACTTGGTCTATTTTGATGGTCAGCGCTACCATATTGCCGATTATAAAAGTAATTATTTAGGTGCAGATCAATCAGATTATGGTGCTGAACAGATTGCTGACAGTATGTCATTGTCCAGTTATTGGCTTCAGGCAGGGTTATATTTAGTCGCTTTGCATCGCTATCTTCGCGTTAAACTGCAAAATTATAATATTGCAGAACATCTAGGTGGCGCATCTTATCTGTATTTGCGTGGTATGAATGGGCAAGCTCGGCAAGGCTACTTTTATTGGAAGCCAAATGATGAGTTTATTTTACGATTAGATGCAATACTGGGATATTTTTCTGAGGATAAAAATCAGAAAATAAGGTAGATAAAGTGTGTAATTTTAAATTAAACAAAAGCTTATCTTGTGAATAAGTCTGTCTATAACCTTGTGGACAAGCGTGTGGGTAAGTTTGAGGATAACTCTGTGGACAAAAGAATCGGTCAGCAACCAGAACAAAACCAGTGGTTGAATGTGTGGAGTCACTATCTTTCTCAAGCACCGTTCTCTCAATCTGCTCAACCATCGAATGCTGCGAAAATATTAGAGCAATTGATGGAAGCCAGTTTACAAGGCGACAGTTGTATTGATTTTGAAGCAATACAGCTTGAAGCATTAGGTGATCTAGCGGTTTCCAGTGAAATCGCAATGACTCAGGTTGCTCCATGCGTCTATGATCAGCAGGGCTTGGCATTATACCGATATTGGCAATTAGAACAACGCCTCGCTCATCAGATTTGTCGATTAAAGCGACAAATGGTACCAGAGGTTGATATTTCTGTTTATCAACATTTATTGAGTGATGAATTTCAGCAGAAAGCTTTAAGTATGGTGCTGCAACAATGGCTCAGCATCATTACAGGAGGACCAGGTACAGGTAAAACTTATACTTTGGCACGCATTATTGCTGCATTAAATCAAACAATCCCTGATATTCGGATTGCCATGGCTGCACCTACTGGTAAGGCAGCGCAACGTATGCAAGAAGCATTGCAAAACTCATTTAAGGATCCCAAGCTGCTTGAGTCTGGGCTAGTAACGGATAGCCTACGACACCAAAGTACCCAAACATTGCATCGATTGTTAGGAATGGGGAATCGACAAGTTCCACGCTTCAATCTCAAACAACCATTACCTTATGATGTCATCGTAGTGGACGAGGCGTCGATGTTAGATTTGAGTCTTGCGACCGCATTATTTGAAGCGGTTCCTGAGTCATGTCGAATTATTTTATTGGGAGATGCCAATCAATTAGCATCCGTCGATGTGGGAGCAGTTTTAGCAGATTTACAGCAGGTGAAAGGCTTGGCAGATAATCGAGTAGAGCTAAAAAATAGTCGCCGTTTTTCTGATGAAGCCAAAATTGGTCAGTTGGCTCGTTTTATTCAAGTACAATCGGCTTCTGCTGACTCTCATTTAGTCTTATCTAAACTTGAAAGTGAAATCGTAAAGCCTGCTTCACTTCAGCAGATTGAACTCAGTAAAGAAATGCCTGATTTCATTCAGTTGGAATATTTACCTGAGCAACAGGATATAGATGCTGAGCAGTATCAACAAAAACTAATGTATGGCTTTCAAGATTATGTCGACGTATTAAAAAACTATATAGAAGCCGACCAACCAGAATCATATATTCAACAGGTTATTCAGGTCTTTGATGATTATCGAATTTTAGCGGCAGTGAAACATGGTGCTTTGGGGATTGAACAACTCAATCGCTATGCTGAACGTTGGGTGAATCAGCAGCTTAAACAAATTGCAGTTGCAGAATGGTATGTTGGACGCCCTGTGATGATGACCTATAACGACTATCAGTTAGGGATTTCAAATGGTGATATTGGGATTTGTTTTAAACATCGAAGCCAAGCACAACAATTTGAAGTGTACTTTCCGAGTTTAAATAAGTGGATTGCAGCACATCGACTACCGCGTAATATGCAAACAGCATTTGCATTGACCATTCACAAATCTCAAGGTTCTGAATTCTCTCATACTGCAATTGTCTTAGATGCACATGCAGAAAAATTGTTGAGTCAGGAATTGATCTATACAGCAATTACAAGAGCGAAAAAAGTCGTGAGTATTTTAGCGACACAGAAATCATTAGGAGCAGCCCTTACGATTCGAACAGTTCGTCGCAGTGGTTTAGTTCAAAAGATTAATTTAGACTGATTGTGAAATTATTCTTTAAAATGAGGGTTTTTGTAAGCAAAAGCTTACACAGATTCGAGATATTGTCGCTAGAGCTAAATACGTGTTTTTGAGATTATATAACCACAAACAGCCTAGCAAGGAATGCTAGGTAAATCGCACAAAGATAATAATAAAGTCGTTATGACAGCGAACTTACAGTGAAGTAAGTGATAAAAGAGGAAACTTACAGCCGCTAAGCCTTGTAGTTTTGGGAGAGACTACAGGGCTTTTTTATTTTCTTGATTTTTCTTTATCTGATTTCATCAAATTGCAATTTAGTTTGTTTAACTTGCAACACGTTAATATTCACTCTGAGTCATTTTAAAATTTAGATTATTATTTAATCTAAAAAAGTGATTGTAGGACAACAAATTTGTATTATTAAGTTAAATGTTATACAGACCTGTACGTTTTTGCTTACATAGAGATAAGAAAAATGCTATTTTTCTCCACAATTGATTCTGAGAGAATAGTAAGCATAAAGAGGAACAAGCTCTAATAACTGCACACTACACCAATAAAATGATGTGCTCATACGTTCAGAGGGTTGAATGTAGCAAAACAAGAAAAGAAAATTAGAAGAATAGTGATAACTATAATTACGCGCAGAAGCCCAAGTCTAACTTGGGCTTTTTTATGCGTGAACGCTTCAGATTAAACGTTATCATTTTCAGTACGATCAGTTGCAAACAATGAGCGTCGCTGATTCTTTGGAATTTTTGGACAGTTGGTTGAGATTTGATAGAGGGTCTTTGCTAATGCAGGTAAATGAGTTCCGACGACTGATTTGCCCGTTGTGAGTAGAGAAACACTAATGTCGCGCTCTGGGTCTGCCCAACATAAAATATTCGAGAACCCGATATGCCCAAATGCTTGTCCAGTCATTGGACCAAATAAGCCAATTGGATTGCTTCCAAGCATAGGTCCTAACGCATAGCGCATAGGGGCTAATAAGGTACGATCTAAGCTAACTCCAGAAGTTGGCAGGGTTGAACGGAATACCGTTTGTGGCGACATAATTTGTTTGCCTTGATATTCACCACCACTCAACAACATTTCAAAGAAACGTCCTGCTTGTTCAGCACTGGTGTAAATATTTCCCGCTGGACAGATGGTATCCATAAAACGGGTGTCATTAGTCACATCAACTGCAAGTTGTAGTCCACCACCTAATACGTGATGTAGATAGTGATCCGTCCCTAAACTTGGATGGATTCCTGTGGCATAGTTTAATGCCGCATCGGCACGATATTCTGGTTTGAGACCGTAGTTAAAATAGTTAAGCCCCATTGGTTTTTCGATTTGTTCAGCCAAAAAGTCACGAACATTTTGTCCTGTTACACGTTTAACGATTTCACCCAAGATATAACCTGCGGTAACTGCATGATAGGCGAGGTGAGTACCTGATGGTGAAACGGGTTTAGCAGCACAAAGTAACTTTAAAACTTCATCTTGGTTGAACAGAAGTTCTGGAGTAACTTCTTGATCAATACGAGGGATTCCACCACGGTGAGAAAGTAAATGAAAAATGGTAGCACGACGCTTTCCGTTGACACCATATTCAGGGATATAGTAGCTGATTGGATCTAGTAAATTTAGATCACCACGCTCATCTAACATATGGATGAGCATCGCTGTGACCATTTTCGATGCTGAAAATAAACAAATTGGAGTATCTGGTGTTCCGATTTGCGCATCAGTAGCTAAACCTTCTGGCGCATTTCCACGTGCATAGCCAATGCTTCTGTTGAGTAGAATCTGTCCATTACGGCGTAAGCACAGGGTTACAAGCGGGTAATTGCCTGTTTTATAAAGTTGTTCAACACTATTCCAAATTTTTTGGATTTGACGTTCCGTCATCCCACCCAATTCAGCTGCGACCTCATCTTTGGAGCGAATCACTTGATTCAGGTCTTTTGGAACATAACAGGTATTGGTAGATAAAATTTTCACGATTCCCTCGCATTTTTTCGTTTTCTTTCACTTCTGTTATAAATTGAAAACAGATTCATCCTAGTGTGCCGTTTTTGTTCAACGCTGTCAGCTGCCGAATTGCCAGTAAACATAAAACATTTTTGCAATATAACGATAGATCACTTAAAATAGCGCCTTGCTGTAGTGATGCACGGCAGTCGGTTGCTCGCAACTGATCATTATCATTTAACTTTTAAGCATCTCGGAGAAATCGAATGGCTTTAACTAATACTGATCGCGCAGAGATCATCGCTAAATTTGCTCGTGCTGAAAATGACACTGGTTCACCAGAAGTACAAGTTGCTTTGTTGACTGCTCAAATCAATGATTTGCAAGGTCACTTTAAAGAGCACAAACATGACCACCACAGCCGTCGTGGTTTGATTCGTATGGTTAACCAACGTCGTAAATTACTTGACTACTTAAACGGTAAAGATCACGGTCGTTATGTTGCTTTGATCGGCGCATTAGGTTTACGTCGTTAATTCGATTTTACTTTGTTTTCGCTATTTCGCATGTTGTTATGCTTTATCGCTGAAAAGAGAGTTTCATCTAATTTATTTTAGGTGATTTTAAGAAGGGGCGCTTGTTCGCTCCTTCTTTGCGTTTAACTTTTTTAAATATTTGATCTAGTGCGATGGCTTCTAAGCTTTGTCATTTATCTACACAGCAGTTGTGGTCTGAATGCCAAACCTTAGGGGTCTCACTAGAATAAAATTAGGAAAATACAATACATGTCTATGTTTAATATAGTTCGTAAAGAATTCCAATTTGGTCAACACCAAGTTGTTTTAGAAACGGGTCGCGTTGCACGTCAAGCAAATACAGTTTTAGTCACTATGGGTGGTGTAACTGTTTTAGTTGCGGTTGTTGCGCAACCTAAAGCAAAAGCAGGTCAAGATTTTTTCCCGTTGACTGTTAACTATCAAGAAAAACAATATGCAGCGGGTCGTATTCCAGGTGGTTACGGTAAACGTGAAGGCCGTGCATCTGAAGCTGAAACTTTGATTTCACGTCTAATCGACCGTCCAATTCGTCCGTTATTCCCAGAAGGTTATTTTAACGAAATCCAAGTAACAGCAACGGTTGTTTCTTCTGATAAGACAATGGATGCTGATATTGCCGCTATGCTAGGTACATCAGCTGCATTATCAATCGCTGGTACACCTTTCCGTGGTCCAATCGGTGGTGCTCGTGTTGGTTTGATTAATGGCGAATACGTTTTAAACCCGAACTTTGAACAACTTGCACAATCTGATCTTGATTTAGTTGTTGCGGGTACAGAATCAGCAGTATTAATGGTTGAGTCTGAAGCGAAAGAACTTTCAGAAGACCAAATGTTGGGTGCTGTACTTTTCGGTCATGACGAAATGCAAATTGCAATTCAAGCCATTAAAGAATTTGCTGCTGCCGCTGGCGCAGTTGAATCAACTTGGGTTGCTCCAGTTAAAAATGAAGAGCTTCTTGCAAAATTGAAAGAAGCTTTCGAAGCAAAAATTTCTGAAGCTTATACGATTGCAGTTAAACAAGATCGTTATACAGCACTAGATGCACTTTATGCTGAAGCTGTTGCGCAGTTCGTTCCAGAAAATGACGAAACTGGTATCGCTGATGAAGTAAATGAATTATTTGAAGATCTTAAATATCGTACAGTACGTGACAACATCTTGTCAGGTAAGCCACGTATTGATGGTCGTGATACTAAAACTGTTCGTGCGATCGATGTTCAAGTCGGTGTATTAGATCGTGCTCACGGTTCTGCATTATTTACACGTGGTGAAACTCAGGCGTTGGTAACAACAACTTTGGGTAATACTCGTGATGCATTGATGGTTGATACCCTTGCTGGTACTAAGACTGACAACTTCATGTTGCACTACAACTTCCCTGCATACTCTGTAGGTGAGACTGGTCGTGAATCAGGCCCTAAACGTCGTGAAATCGGTCATGGTCGTTTAGCACGTCGTGGTGTTCAAGCTGTTCTTCCTGCTGCTGATCGTTTCCCGTACGTGATTCGTATCGTATCTGATATTACTGAATCAAACGGTTCATCTTCTATGGCTTCAGTATGTGGTGCTTCATTATCACTTATGGATGCAGGTGTTCCACTTAAAGCGCCAGTTGCTGGTATTGCAATGGGCTTAGTGAAAGAAGGTGAGCGTTTCGCAGTTCTTTCTGACATCTTAGGTGATGAAGATCATCTTGGTGATATGGACTTTAAAGTAGCAGGTTCAGCAAACGGTATTACTGCGCTTCAAATGGACATTAAGATTGAAGGGATCACTGAAGAAATTATGGAAGTTGCGTTAAACCAAGCATTTGCTGGTCGTATGCACATCCTTAATGAAATGAACAAAGTGATTTCACGTGCTCGTCCTGAAATTTCAATGCATGCTCCTACTTTTGAAGTGATCAGCATTAACCCAGACAAGATTCGTGATGTCATTGGTAAAGGTGGTGCAACGATTCGTGCCATTACAGAAGAGACTAAAGCTGCGATTGATATCGAAGACAATGGTACAGTTCGTGTATTTGGTGAAACTAAAGCTGCTGCTCGTGCTGCGATTGCAAAAATCCAAGCACTTACTGCTGAAGTTGAACCAGGTAAGATCTATGACGGTAAAGTAATCCGTATCGTTGAGTTTGGTGCGTTTGTAAACATCATGCCAGGTACTGATGGTTTACTTCACATTTCGCAAATCTCAAATGAGCGTATTGCAAACGTGACTGACGTATTGAAAGAAGGTCAAGATGTGAAAGTACAGGTTGCGGATGTTGATAACCGTGGTCGTATCAAGTTAACAATGAAAGATATTGAACAAGCGTAAGCTTCTCAATATACAAAAAGTCCGCTAAATGCGGACTTTTTTATGGCATCATCTTTTAAAATTTTATCTGAACATTAGAGTTATGCAGCTTTATTATTTTTATCGACATAACAGTGAAAATACGATTTTTATTAGTGCAGAAGAACAAGCAGAACATCATCTAGAGTTTTTATGGGTCGATAGTTTAAGACAAGATTTAGTGAATCATAACGAGATGTGGCAAAAGAACATTTATGAGCATACTGGTGTGGTGCTCAATGAATTTCATATGCGAGATTTATTAAATATCGAACATCCGTGTGCTTTTGATACTGTTGAAGAATATGATCTTCTAGTTTTTCGTAAGTTAATCACGCCAGATGACCAAATTTATGAAAATGAAGCATCTGAATCTCATGAAAGCGTTTTTGGTTTGGCAACAACACCTATCAGTTTTATTTTAACGCCTCATATTTTGATTAGTCTTAGAGAGCAGGGCAATAAAGCGGTAGAGAGTTATATCCAACGTATTCAGATGATTATGGAAAAACCCATAGCTGAACAAAACAAACCGCGTAAATTGCCAAGTGCACCTGCCGATTTATCACTTCGTTTATTAAACAGTATGATTGATGGTTATCTAAATCTAAGAACCCCATTAACACGACGTGTTGAATATTGGCAGCAACAGTTATTGCAAGGGAATCGTCGATTTAAACAATGGCATCAGTTGTTTCATGAAGATATGGCATTTCAGCAGATTGAAAATCTATGTGAAGAGCAAATCGAAACCTTACAGGAATTTCGAGATGAGCTTGTAGATAATTATCATCATGTGGTTGGAGAACATAAGCACAAAACTCAAGATATTTTGTTAGTTCGTTTAAATGATTTGATGAGTCATGTCGAACGCGTGCAAAAACATACTTTGAGGCTTCGTAATGCCGTTCAATCTGCAATTGATCTACATTTTTCTGCGATTGCGAACCAAACTAACGAGAATATGCGAATACTGGCAATTATCACGGCAGTTTTTGCACCATTAACTTTACTTACGGGAATCTATGGAATGAACTTTGAGTTTATTCCTGGTCTCAAATCACCCGTAGGTTTTTGGATTATGTTAGGTGTGATGTTGCTGAGTACAGTCTTGCTACTTTATTACTTTTATCAGCAACATTTGGTTGGTCGTGGTGAGCGTAGTGTGATTGATTTGCTCGCACAACAAAACAAGCAGCGAAATATTAATCTGCTTTGGTTCTTAGATTATGAGCCAATCAAACAAACACTGAAGGAAGTTGAGAAAATGACCAAATTAAAATAATAAATTTGGTCTGTGTATTTTACTCAGTGGAAATGTTTGAGTTGTCTTCTTAATTGTTGAACTTCATCAATTAAATCCAACATTACTGCCACAGCTGAGAGGCTAGCATCGAAATCTCGTTGCAGGCGATAGGCACGACGAGCACGAGCCACATCTTCGCCGATGAATTTATAGCTTAGTGGATCGACTTTGATTTGTAAAATATCATAATCAATCAGTTTTAAAACCCAATCGGTACTTTGACCACAAGCTTCAGCGAAGTGCTCAAGATCAAGAGCCAATTGTTCATCAATGATTTCAACTTGGCAGTGACCGTCATATTGAATTTCTTTGTATTGAATTGTTGTCATGATCTTACTCCTTATGAAGCACGTGGATTGAACGATGAGAAGGCTTCTGAGAATTGTTGATATGCCTTTTGTTCTTGTTCAGTTTGTGCCGTTGGTAAAACAATATTCACAATTAGATAAAGGTGCCCTGGATGTTTGTTTGGAATCCCTTTTTCTTTTAAACGGAGCTGTTGCCCATTTTTCGCCTGTTTAGGCAAATTTACTTTTAGCTGTCCTGCAGGTGTATTGACCTCAATACTTTGACCTAAAGCAGCTTCCCATGGTGTAACGTCAATAGTTTGGTAAACATCTACACCATCGACATGAATGCGGTTAGTATCTTTGTATTGGATTTCGATATATAGATCGCCATTTGCTCCTCCATTGATTCCTGATTGTCCTTGCCCACTGAGACGGATTTGTTGTCCTTCTTTCATTCCCTTCGGAATTTTCACCTCAAGTGTTTTACGTTGAATTTCGGGTTCGCCATAGACATTGTAGGTCGGTATTTGTAATGTAATTTGCTGCGTTGAGCCCTGATATCCAATTTCCAAATCGATTTCAATACGTGCATGTTGGTCTTCACCACGGTAACTATGTTGTTGACGTTGTGATCGATGTTGACCACCCCCGAAACCAGCACCAAAACGACCGAAGATGTCTTCAAAACCACTAAAATCAGCACCAGCCCCTGAACTTTGTCGATAATATTGTGCACCATCAAAACCACTTTGATTGTTTTGCCCAAAACCTGAAAAACCTTGAGGTTGATCGAGCATTTGGTCATATTCAGCTTTTTTGTCTGCATGACTCAAGGTGTCGTATGCGACATTGATGGCTTGCATTTTAGTTTCAGCATCGGCTTCTTTACTGATGTCAGGATGATATTTTTTTGCCAGTTTTCTATAGGCTTTTTTAATTTCATCTGCTGAGGCATCTCTAGAAACACCTAGCTCTTCATAATAATTTTTTGTCATGATATTAAATTAGGATAGTTATCTGTTTCTTTCATTATGAAACGAATCCAATTTAATGCAATGCATTCGATTGTATAAGACTTGTTTTAATTCAATTCGGATAATTTTTTATTTTTATTATTAGTGGCTTGGAATATTTTCTTATTAAAATATTTCTCGAAAAATACACTAATCAAACCATATCTGCGTTGGAAATATTAGCAATAAAGTAATCTTTAAAATCGCGGGTAAACTCTATTCAAACTAAGTGGCTTGAAAGTAATCCGCAAAAAAATGCCCAATCATTTGATTGGACATTTTGTTGAAATTAATTCAGAAAGATTGCATCTGAATTAACTCAAATGTTCACCGAACAAACCCAAAGCTTCTTCTGCTGTAAACTCATAACGTGTATTACAGAATTGGCAATCCATTTGGATTGGGTTTTGTGCTTCAAGTGTTTCATGAACTGCATGAACACCAATTTGAATCAATGCATTGGCACAACGTTCTTTTGAACAGGTACAGCCGAATTTGAGCTGTTCAACTTCTGGTAAGCGAACCTCTTCCTCATTGTATAGTCGATACAAAATCTCATTGGCTGGAAGATCTGTTAGTTCTTCTGATTTGAGTGTTTCAGTTAACATTCTCAAACGTGGCCATATATCTTCATCAACAAGCTTTTGTTCTTCCTCATCGTTTCGAGGTAAGAGCTGGATTAAAAGACCACCAGAACGCTCTCCATTGGTTGCTAGTACAATATGTGTTGGGATTTGCGCTGACAAATCATAATATTGCATTAGACAACCTGCTAAAGTCGGTTGATCAAGAGGTACAATCCCTTGGTAACGTTCACCATGTTCAGGTTCGATATTGATAAAAAGAACAGGGTTGGTGAGGGCTGCCAAAACAGTTCGACTGTCACTACCTTCATTAAATCTTGGATCTTCTTCGTAATCAGCTAATGCACGTACTTCACCTAAATGATTACACTCCGCCATTGCCCATTTGAATGTCCCGCTCGCCTGAATTTGTAGGCTGATGCGCCCACGAATTTTAAGCGTGCTTGCAAGTAATGCCGTTGCGCTGAGCATCTCACCTAAAAGGCTTTTAACCGCAGGCATGTATTCTCTTTGAGCCAAAATCGTTTGTAATGTTTCTTCTAGATGAACCACTTCACCACGAACAGGACAGTCTTCGATATAAAAGCGTTGGCGTAAATCAGACATATTTTTCTCCAATACCCCGTTAGGGGAAAACAAAGCAATGCTTTGCCTTGAAAAGCGCTTATGGCTTTATAAGAAGGTGAATGGTTATGCAGTCAATAATGGTGTCAGTTTACGAAAACTCAAGATATTTCCTGCTGAGAATTTGCTTCACTTTGTGTATTTTGCTCATTCATCAAACGATGTTTTGCAGAAATAGATGTGTTTTCAAATAAATATTCAAGTTCTGCAAGTGCATTCGGGTAACGCTCTATTTGATCGTCTTCATCATATGTACTGTAATGCGATCTCAAAAGCACCTGATCGTGCTGTTTAAACTCTTCAATTCGAGTTTTTGTCTCATCAATTGATAGACCTGTTTCGATCAGCACATCTTCTGCCATACCTAAAGATGAGAGATAGGTTTCACGATAAATTTGTTGCACGCCTAATTGATGCAGTAGGTGGGCATGATGTCGATCACGAGCACGTGCAAATAAAATTAATTCTGGATAATTCAAACGAAGGTGACGAGCGAGATTCATACTATCCTCAACATCATCAATCACTAAAATTGCCAGCTTACAGTGTTCTATACCAGCGATACGAAGATTCTCGATTTGAGTCACGTCAGCATCAATAAAGCGATGTCCATATTGTTCTATAAAATGAGCAGCAGGTTGATTGCTATCAATGACGCTAAAGTGTTGACCTTGCGCATGTAATACTCTAGCGATGATTTGCCCAAATCGCCCGAAACCTAGAATTAGAATCGAATGTTGCGCAACTTCGTCTGAGTCGGGCTGAACTGGCTTTTTAAAGATCAAAGGTAAAACTTTAGAATTCAGCAGCCAAAATAAAGGTGGAGTCAAAAGCATTGACCCAAATACCACGACTAGAGTTGGCTGTAATATTTGTGTACTGATGACTTTTTCACTTTCAGTAATTTTGAGCAAGATAAAGGTCAGCTCTCCACTTTGTGCCAGCAATATAGCGGACAGGTTACTGAGTTTTAGTTGGCGTTGTTGAAAATAGCTTGTCACTCCAATAATGCCTGCTTTAATCACCACAAGCCCAATGATCGCAGCGACAATAAAAACAGGAGTTTGGAATAAGGGATTGAGTGTTAGGTTTAATCCTAAAGCAAAAAACAGCAGTCCGATGAACGCATGTTTAAAAGGTTGAATAAAGTTTCCGATCTCAGTACGAAAATCAGTTTCAGCGAGCACTAGACCTGCTAAAAAAGCAGCGATTAAGATATGAATATTTAAAATCTGTAGTATCAAAAAAATACTGAGTACAACCAGCGTGCTGAGGATGGGAAGAAGTTCAAGACTTTTATGGCGCGCTAAATAATGAAAAGCTGGACGCACTAGATAGCGGCTTGCTAAAAATAACCCCGAGATTGTTGCAATGATTGCAGCAAAATAGGCGATACCATGACG
Organism: Acinetobacter sp. SK-43; assembly: GCF_015351505.1. Classification (NCBI taxonomy): domain Bacteria; kingdom Pseudomonadati; phylum Pseudomonadota; class Gammaproteobacteria; order Moraxellales; family Moraxellaceae; genus Acinetobacter; species Acinetobacter sp. SK-43. Next base: position 114,679 of record NZ_JADKPY010000084.1, on the reverse strand, counting down.
TGTAGTTGCGGTATCTTCGAGTAATGGAAAAAGGATAATAAGGATCACAGCAAAACAACTTTGTAGTTGAACTGCGGTTAAACTATTTTGTCCTAATTGACTATGAACCTGATTTTTTTGCTCTATAAATTGTTGTACTAAAAAGACAGATGAAAAGCTCAGGGATAGCCCCAAAAGACAGCCTAGTAACAACTGATCCAACAAGAGAAAGCATACGACACAGAGGACAATGCTAATCAAAGCCAAAGGCATAGCATAGAGCTTTAAGACACGATGACGTTGTTGCCACAGTTGTTTAGGTTTTAAATAAAAACCTAGGAAAAACAAAACAGCCAACATGCCTAAGTCGGTTAAAAGTTGAATTTCATCAACATCATCAATCAGTTTGAAAACACTAGGACCTAACAAAAGTCCTGCAATCGTAAAGCTTAAAATCGTTGAGAATGTATAACGCTTTGCGATAGGTGCAAAAATTAATGCTGCTACGAGGAAAAAAAGGACAGTAATCAATAAAGACATTTAATGCCTCGAATCTAAAATTCTTATCGTGAATTCAACTAAACTCTTGTGGATCAACATCAATTGATAATCTGAGTTGATGTTGGCGAGGTAAATGTACCACTTGTTGCCACCATTGACGTAAATAAAAATGCAGTTTTGCTCGGTCGGCAGATAAAATCACCATATGCGCTCGATAACGCCCTGCTTTGCGTTCCATTGGGGCAGGAATAGGTCCCCAAATTTCAATAATATCTGCTGCAATAGCTCTTAAGCTTTGTGCTGCTTCCATCAAAAACTGTTGACTATAATCACGATCTTTCGACTCTACACGGACTAAAACAGCGTAACGATAAGGCGGTAACATCGCAACTTTACGTTCACTCAGCATCTGTTTTGCAACGGCACGATAGTCTTGTTCAATCAAGGTTGTGAGCATTGGATGATCAGGTCTTAAACTTTGTAAATACACGCTGCCTTTATGTTCACCACGTCCTGCACGTCCTGCAACTTGTATGATCAATTGTGCTGTGCGCTCAGGTGCTCTAGGGTCTACGCTTAATAATCCTGAGTCGATATCCAGAATAGCGACTAATGTGACGTGTGGGAAATGATGTCCCTTCGCCAGCATTTGAGTGCCTAACAAAATGCTTGGTTTATTCTGTTGAATTCGATCATAGATTTTTTGCCAACTACCCACACGACTTGTACTGTCACGATCTACCCGAATCACTTCATGATGGGGGAATAACTCGTGTAACTGTTCTTCAACTTTTGCAGTTCCAGCACCAATGCTTTTTAACGTTTGATGTTTACAAGCAGGGCATTCATCTGGCAGGCGATTGATCGTACCGCAATGATGACAGTGTAAATAAGAATAAGGCTGTGAATGTACAGTAAAATGTGCATCACAATGTGGGCAATTTGCTTGCCACCCACAACTTTCACATAGCAAAACAGGAGCGTAACCTCGACGGTTTAGGAAGATAAGAACCTGTTCTTTGCGCTCTAAAGTTAATTTAATTTGATCAATTAGGTTTTGACTAATGCCATTTTTCTTCTTTGCTACTTTTAGATCAATCACATGCATTTTCGGTAAGACCGCAGTTCCAGCACGTTGATTGAGTTCAAGTAAATGCAATTTACCAGACTCCACTAAATGATAACTATCAATACTTGGTGTAGCTGAACCCAAAATCACAGGGCAATTGTGTAAATGACCACGATAAAGGGCAACATCACGAGTGTGATAACGGAAACCCTCTTGTTGTTTATAAGAGAGATCGTGTTCTTCATCTAAGATGATCAAACCTAGATGCGGCAAAGGGGTGTAAATCGCAGAACGCGTTCCAATGATGATAGATGCTTTACCAGTTTGTGCATGTTGCCAAGCTTGCAAACGTTTTGAATCATTAAGTCCCGAGTGCAGTAAAGCAACATCGCAATGAAAACGAGATTTGAAGCGTGCGACCGTTTGAGGTGTCAAACCAATTTCAGGCACCAACACCAAAACTTGTTTACCTTGCTTTAGGACCTCATGCATTACTTGCAAATAGACTTCGGTTTTACCACTGCCTGTAAGTCCATCTAGTAAAAAGGCTTGGTAACGTTGTTGGGCTTTGAGTATTTGTTGAATTGCTCGCTTTTGATCTTCGTTCGGCGTTAAAGGCATTTGTGCAAGTTGTATAGGCATCGGTGTAAAGTCATGAGCTTCAAGCTGACATTCAATCAGTCCCTTTTTTTCCAATGCTTTTAATGTTGCAGTTTCTACACCACTAAGATTTAAAATATTTTCGGTAGCACCATGTGGATGAAGTTTTAGAATCTGATAGGCATCGTATTGCTTTTGAGAACGTTTTAATAAAGATTCTGGATCGTCATGCGTGAGAATATTCCAGTGGTGAAATAAGATATCTAAAGCACGACCCTGTCTTAAGAGTGCAGGAAGTGCACTTTGCATCACTTCACCAATCGGGAATTGATAATACTGCGCAGACCATGTCAACAAAGTTAAAACTTGTTGGTCTAAGATAGCATCTTCATCAAGAAGTGCTGTAATCGGTTTAAGTTTGAATTGCCCTGTAAACGGCTCATTTGGATCAACTTTCTCAGTAATGATACCGATCAGATTTTGGCGACCAAATGAAACAGAAACACGTGCGCCTATTTGAGCTTGCAAGTATTGCTCTGCACTGACCGTATAGTCAAACGTGTCATACACATAGACGGGTAATGCAACTCGAATACGGTAAAGAATAGCGTTAGAATTTTCGGTAGGCATATTGGCTTTATTCACGTGTAAAATGGCATGACGTCATATCATGGAATTATGCTAAAGTGCTGTGCACAAGGCGTATCAAATATTCAAATCAAAACAGTAATTTTACGATCTTGATGAATATAGAATGGAACTATCGTTCCTTATTCCTTACATGGATGCAACAGTAACGACAACTATTTTTGGACAATTAGAACAGAACCATGCCTGCTTATCAATTTACTGCAATCGATGCTGCTGGAAAGCAACACAAAGGTGTGCTGGAAGGCGATTCCGCTCGACAAATTCGTCAACAGTTGCGTGACAAAGCGTGGACACCGATTGCTGTTGATGCGGTTGAGCAAAAAGACAAGCAACAACAGCGATCATGGTTTAGAAAAAGCTTTAGTGCTTACGATTTGGCACTGATGACACGACAGTTATCTGTTTTAGTCGCAGCAGGCATTCCTTTGGAAGAAGCACTGCGAGCTGTGAGTAAGCAGAGTGAAAAGTCACACGTTCAAAATCTTTTAATTTCGGTTCGATCAAAGGTTTTGGAAGGACATTCACTGGCACAGGCAATGCAACAATCAGGACGGTTTCCAGAATTGTATATTGCGACAGTTGCTGCTGGCGAAAGGTCTGGACATCTGGATCTGATCTTAGATCAGCTTTCTGATTACACTGAAAATCGTTTTGCGATGCAGAAGAAAATTCAAGGTGCAATGATCTATCCGATTATCCTGATGTTGATGTCATTTGGGATCGTGATGGGATTAATGACATATGTTGTTCCTGAAATCGTAAAAACCTTTGAACAAAGTAAAGAGGCATTGCCTTGGATCACCGTGTTATTGATGAAAATTAGTGCGTTTATTCGTCAAACATGGATAGGCATGTTGATCATTGGTTTTATTGCTCTCATTCTGTTTACGAGGTTTTTAAGAACAACTGCAGGGCATTATGCATTTGACCGATTAACACTCAAATTGCCACTATTTGGTAAACTTTCACGTGGTATAAATGCTGCACGGTTTGCCAGCACTTTATCAATTTTGACACGTTCAGGTGTTCCTTTGGTTGAGGCTTTGCGCATTGGTGCAGAGGTGAGTAACAATTGGGTGATTCGTGATTCGATTGAAGTCGCAATGGAGCGTGTAACAGAAGGTGGTAATTTGGCAACACAGTTAGAACGTTGCGGTTATTTTCCACCAATGATGGTACAAATGATTCGTAGTGGTGAGGCTTCAGGTGAGTTAGACCGCATGTTGGATCGTGCATCTACGATGCAAGATCGAGAAGTCACGACCTTTATCTCCACCTTATTGGCACTGCTAGAACCTCTGATGTTGGTTTTTATGGCAGCGATTGTATTGGTGATCGTGATTGCGGTAATGTTGCCAATTATTAATATGAACAATATGATTTGATGAATTGCATGAAAGAGATGAAAATGAATAAGCAAAAAATGTATATGAAGCAATCTGGCTTCACGTTAATTGAAGTGATGGTTGTGATTGTCATTTTAGGTGTTCTAGCTGCATTGATCGTTCCGAACGTGATGGGACGCGGCGAAAAAGCTAAAGTTGATACCACGCAAATTACTTTAAAAGGTGTTGCTGGCGCTTTAGATCAATATAAATTAGATAATGGGCGTTACCCATCGATGCAAGATGGTGGTTTAGATGCATTAGTGAATCAACCTGCAACCGCAAAAAATTGGTTGCCTAGTGGCTATGTCAAAGGTGGTTATCCTAAAGACAGCTGGGAAAATGACTTACAATATGTCATTCCAGGTCGTGAAGGTCGCTCTTTTGATTTGTATTCGTTTGGTGCAGATGGAAAAGAGGGTGGTGAGGGTAATGATGCAGATATTTATTATCAACCATAAATTCTAATTAAAACGATCACTTCACTTTTAGAATAAATAAATCAAGAGTGAAGTGATAATGTTTCTTAATTCATAAAATAATCATAAATTTATGAAAAACATGATAATAATATAATCAAACTAATTTGAGATTTATAATAAGAATTATTCCCATATTTAATAGTTACAAGAAACAGAAGTGATTCATTAAATTAAACTTTTTATTTAGATTAAAGCTTTGCATAATAAATTCAGATCATTTAAATGGGTGATGGAGAAATCAGATGAAAGCATTTTTTTTGTTAGATGAACTGAATCAGTTTCATTGGGCAATGCTTAAATCTGTATTGCTCATTTTAAGTTTATTACCTGTCTGTGAAGGGGCATTAAACTTATGGCAAACGGCTGAAGGAAGTAGTCAGATCGTCATTGGCTTTTTTGCAATAAGTTTATTGAGTACGTGGTTTATCGTTTGTTTCTTGAGTGCTTTGAAAACCAGTATTTGGAATATTAGTAATCTAATTCCAAAATATGAACAATTCATTTTTAAAGCTTATCGAGCTTTGCCGATGTTTTTCTTATCTGGTTTAGTCGCGTATCTCACGGTACAGTTTTCAATCTTATTTTAATTTGAATATTATGAATAAAAAAAGAGCGCTTTGGATTCAAAACGCTCTTTAGAAATTATCGACGTGATTTAAATGAAATATCGACTTTTCTAGGACGATATATCCAACCGATAATTAAAAGTAGAACAGAGAAAATAAGAATCGGGAAATCACTTAAACGATTATAAAGTGTTTGACCTTGCATCGCTGGTAAATCACCACGTAATACTGCTTCGTGATCCATAGGAGCCTGTTTCACAATATGACCATTCTGATCAATAAAGGCCGTGACGCCTGTATTGGTTGCTCGAATAAACCAACGACCATTTTCTTTGGCACGCATTTGCACCATTTGTAAATGTTGCCAAGGTCCAGCCGTTCCTGTAAACCAAGCATCATTTGAAACTGTGATTAAAAAATCGCTATTGAGTGCATTACGGCGAGTGAGATTTGGATAAGCCACTTCATAACAAATTGCAGCTGCAAGCGCATGTCCTTTCACAGATAATGGTTTTTGATCTGATTCTCCGCGAGAAAAACCACTCATACTTACATCGTTCTGCATTGCAGGAAGTACCCATTTCAACATTCCAGACAACGGAATGTATTCACCAAAGGGTACGAGGCGTTGCTTTTTATATAAGCCAGACGATTCACTACCAGAAGCCATGATACTGTTATAGTACAAAGGCTCACCTACTTGTTGTGATTTAGGGATGTCCCAATAAGGAATACCCGTAACCCAAGCAGTATCAGATTTTTTAGCCTGTGCATCCATTGCTTTTAAAAAGTCAGGAATGTCTGTTTGAAACAGAGGAATCGAAGATTCAGGCCAAACAATTAAATCACGTCCCCATTCAGCACGACTCAGGTTGGCATAGATTTCCAAGGTTTTAATTTGATATTCAGTCAACCATTTCAGGTCTTGAGGAATATTGCCTTGGATTAATGAAACACTGAGTGGTTTTTCTGTTTTGGGTTGTACAAATTGAATGAAACCCGCACCCCATGCACCTAAGATCAGTAAACCAGATGGAATGGCCCAAAACCAACGACGATTAAGGATTTCGACAAGAGCACATGCGAGCACGATCACGACAAACGATACAGCATAGACCCCAAATAAAGGCGCATAACCATCTAATAATCGTTCTGTGAATGCATAGCCTGCAAAAAGCCATGGAAATCCTGTGAAGACCCATGTTTTTGCCCATTCAAATAAAACCCAAAGTGGTGCAAATGTCAGTGGAGTTTCAGGGAAAAATCGACGGTAAAGCCAAGTCTGAAAAGCGGTAAATAAGCCCATTGCAGCTGCCATAAAGGCAATCATCAAAACGCTTAAAAAGGAGTTAGTATCACCATAGACGTGAATGGAGGTATATAACCAAAATGCACCTACGAACCACAATCCGAATCCGTATGCCCAGCCCAATACAAATGCCTGTCTAGGATTACGCTGGCGTAATACGGCATAGAGTAAAGCAGGAGATAAGATTGCTAACCACCAAAAGTAATACGGTGCGAGCGCAAAACTAAAGATTGTACCTGAAATAAGTGCAATCAGGAGTGGAAAGATAAACGGAAGCTGTTTGTGGGTTTGGGATGGGTTGAACAGCTTTTCAAAGTAGCTTCTCATTGACGGACAGCTCGAATCAGATGAATAGTGCGTGCATCTGCTTCAATAATGGTAAATTCCCAATCACCAAGTTCAATCGTCTGACCTTGTAGATCGCTCACTAAACCGATTTCTTGCAGCAGTAAACCGCCCATAGTTTCAACTTCATCGTCAGAAAAATCTGCATCTAAAATTGTGTTGAAATGTTCAATTGGTGTAAGTGCTTGAACAATCCAAGTATTTGCTGTGGTTGGATCATTGTCAGGAACAATGTACAAAGCTTCTTCATCAGCAATGTCATGTTCATCTTCAATTTCACCAACGATCTCTTCAAGAATATCTTCCAGAGTAACTAAACCTGAAGTTGAACCATATTCATCAATCACGATGGCGATATGCGTTTGTGTGTTTTTTAGCATGCGAAGCACTTGATCTGATCGCGCACTTTCAGGAACAAATACCGGTTGGCGCATCAATGAGCGAATGTCGACTTTGACATTGCGTTCAGTGAGAAATGGCAATAAGTCTTTTGCAAGAAGAATGCCCACAACATTGTCAGTTTGATCAGCAGAAAAAACGGGAAAGCGAGAGTGTGCTGATTCAATTAAAACATGCAAGATGTCAAGCAGTTGATCATCTTCTTGTAAGCTAATAATTGCAGTACGAGGTGTCATAACCTCTCGAATCTTCGTTGCTGGCAGATCTAGAACACCTTCAAGCATTGCGACTGTGTCGGGTTCTAAGAAGCGACGTGAATCTTGAACTAACTTAAGTAATTCATCGCGAGTTTCAGGTGCAGTACCTAACCATTTTCTTAAGCCACGCATACCCCACGACGGACTGGATTCATCGACCATGATCTTTCCTAAAGACTCTCTATATCAATTAGATGATTTTCATCATACCGAAGAAAAAGCGGATATGCATCAATAAAACGATGCAAGAAATGTACAGTTTTTCAAAAAAGTGCAGGTGATTTCTACAGTATGACTTTATGATAAAATGTGAAAATTAGCATATTTGAGTTATATGATGTCTGAACAAACCAAACTCCCAACAGTACAACTTAATACCCGTGGTTTACGTTGTCCTGAACCAGTGATGATGCTGCATCAAGCGATTCGTAAAGCAAAATCTGGGGATGTGGTAGAAGTTTTTGCAACAGACCCTTCAACTTCTTGGGATATACCTAAATTCTGCATGCATTTAGGGCATGAATTACTGTTGAAAGAAGAGTCTTTAGACGAAAATAGCAATACTGAATATCATTATTTAGTGCAAAAAGGTTAATCGTTTGCTTTCGACCTATTTCTCAGGTTTTGCGCTGGGACTTTCACTTATTCTCGCAATTGGTGCACAAAATGCTTTTGTTTTAAAGCAAGGATTGCTCAAACAGCATGTATTTTGGGTATGTCTGATCTGTGCTTTATCCGACGCATTTTTAATTTGTTTAGGTGTGTTTGGATTTGCTTCAATATTGAGTCAACAAGCATGGTTGATTCAAGCTATGAAGTATTTCGGCGCACTTTTTTTATTTATTTACGGCGCCCGCAGCTTTTACAATGCTTATAATTCGCAGTCAGGTTTAATTGCCTCTGAACAAGAAACAACGACTTTCTGGCAAACGATAGTTTTATGTCTCAGTTTCTCTTGGTTAAATCCGCATGTCTACTTAGACACGGTTGTATTATTAGGTTCTATATCTGCTCAATATGCAGATAAGATCTCTTTTGCTAGTGGGGCAGTATCAGCGTCATTTTTATTCTTTTTTAGTTTAGGATTTGGGGCGAGATTATTGCGTCCTGTATTTGCAAATCCTAAAGCTTGGAAAGTCTTAGATCTATTGATTGGCTGTATCATGTGGTTGATCGCACTTTCACTATTAAGATAGGTGTTTATGCACCTATCTTTTTGATTTAATTACTTTTCGACTGATCCAGTAATCACAACTTACATATCTTCCACCGCCAAGAACCAGTAGTGCACCCAACATAACCAAATAGGTCACTGCAAACTCAACGCCATTATTCAATATGACAAATGAGCCACTTGATGTAAGCCAATCATAATTTCCATAAGTGCTCAGAATCTCTCTCGCTTTCTCTAGTTTTTCAGCCGATTCAATCACTTGCATATTTGCAAAAGGAGCATGTGGATCAGCAATGGCTTGCCATCCATTTTGAATGTGTACAGTAAAGATAGCGACCAGCATAGTGATAATCAATGGAATACAAATCAGTCGCGTTGCAAGACCTAAGGCAAGTAAGGCAGCACCACCTAACTCAGCCGAAATTGCAAGGCTAGCCATAACCAATGGGAAGGGTAAGCCCAAGCCCCATTCACTATTGCCAAACCATTCAACTGTATCATTGAAATGTTGTAGTTTATTGTGTCCAGCCATCCAAAAAATAGGAATTAAATATAGGCGAAGCGCTAAAGAAGCGATTCCATCAAAATAATTTAAGTTGGAACCCAAATTCTGATAGCGTTTATGTAAAGAATAAATTAGATTTTTCATGAGAAATTCACAACGAATAAGTTTTATTAGTTATTAGTCGTTTGAATTTTTGATTTCTTACACAAAAAAAATCTAAATTTGACTGTAATAATTTGATTGTTCGCACGTCTAATTTTATGTACCTAGTACAAAAGCAATATTTACTTAAAAGGAACTTCACAATGAATAAATTAAACTCAATGACTTCGGTTGCCGCTTTAGTTGCATTATCTATGGTTGGTGCAGCAACCCAAGTTTCGGCAGCATCGACGACGACTGAAACACATGTGACTAAAACTGCAGATGCAAAATGTGGTGAAGCGAAATGTGGTTCAGATAAAGCGAAAAAACAACACAAAACTACTGATGCAAAATGCGGCGCAGATAAAAAAGCTGCGGATGCTAAATGCGGTGCAGACAAAAAGATGGCAGATGCAAAATGTGGAGCAGACAAAAAAGTGGCTGATGGGAAGTGTGGCGCTCATTAAGCCTTAAGCAGACGGTAGATGACAGCATCTAAAAAGATGGCTGTCATTCACCAAAAGGATTCTTTATGGATGCAATCACAAGTGTGGGTCTTGGTCTAAGACGAGATTTTATCGAGGCATTTTTAGGTGCGACTCACCATCCTGACTTTATTGAAGTTGCTCCAGAAAATTGGATGGGCTTTGGTGGTCGACATGCGAAACTTCTAGCTCAGTGTGTAGAAAAATCTCCATTAATTTGTCACGGACTCTCTTTGTCGATTGGTGGTCCTCATCCCTTAAATATTGATTTTATTCATCAAATCAAAAAATTCTTAGATTCTTATCAAGTCGAGATTTATTCGGAACATCTGAGTTATACCAATGATGGTGGCTATCTATACGATCTCTTGCCTATCCCAATGACTGAAGCTGCTGTGAAGTATGTAGTGGAACGAATTTCTCAAGTTCAAGATATTTTAAGGCGAAGATTAGTATTAGAAAATGTTTCTACTTATCTTATGCCGAATGCTGAAATGTCTGAGGCAGACTTTGTCCGTGAAGTCATCACACAAGCAGATTGCGAATTATTGTTGGACGTGAATAACGTTTATGTAAATAGTATCAATCACCAAGCAGATGCTTATGCTTTCATTGAAGCTATGCCGAAACAACGTATTCGTTATTTACATATAGCAGGGCATGAACAGGTGAGTACAGATTTACTCATTGATACTCATGGTGCTGAAGTATGTGATCCCGTGTGGGCATTGTTGGAATACACTTATCAGGTTTGTGGTGTGAAACCAACGTTATTAGAGCGCGATTTTAATATCCCAACATGGCAGCAACTTCAGAGTGAATTGAATAAGATTCAGCAGTTACAGCATCAATATTCAAATCAACATACACTAATCCCAATGAGCCAGAATTTGGTCGATGGGGTGAATGTATGAGTATGAATGAGCATACTTTTCAGCAGACCCAACATGATTTTTGTAACTGGCTGCGTGATCCAAATTCAGTAAAAGCAGTGCCTTTTGCTTTGGATCGTATGCAAGTTTATCGAGAACTGTTGTTCAACAATGTTTGCTCATTTATCAATTTAGTTTATCCGGTGGCTCGATCTTTATTGCCTGAGCAGCAATGGCAACAGTTACTGACGGATTTTTTTCGAGAATCTCAGAATCAGTCTCCGCTTTATAACGATATCTCATTGCAATTCAGAGAGTTTCTCACAGAAAAGCAGCATCCTATTTTATTTGAATATCCGTGGCTTGCTGAGCTATTGCAATACGAATGGCTTGAACTGTACTTGGATACACTTGAAATTGAAGATGTTACTTTGAATGCCGAATTAAATTGGCAGCTGACTACACAAGTTTGGGTGTTGGTGTATCAATATCCTGTTTACCAGTGGTCAATCAATCAAATTAACAAAGATCCCGCTCCAAGTGCCATCATGGTTTGGCGAAACAAACATGATCGGGTTTGTGTTGAATTATTGACTCCATTAACCGCTTATCTAATAGAGCAATTAGCACAACAACCATTGCCGCGAATAGCACTCGCTGAGTTTATCCAGCAAATAATTCCTGATCTATCGTTCAGTGAAGTGAATACTCAACTGGATGAACTTGCAGAAGATTTGATCCGCTTAGAATTGTTATACAAACCTGACTAGCATAGTGAGAAACGCGATGCCTGAAATGACAACATCGAATGCTAATGCATCGCAGCAACTGTATAACGATGATTTTCTGATGGAACTACGACAACAAATGATGAAATTTGCAGTATTGCAACTTTCTTCATTTCATCAAGCTGAGGATGTTGTGCAAGAAGCTTTAGTCAGTGCTTTACAACATTCAGGTTCTTTTTCTGGTCGATCAGCATTTAAAACATGGGTATTTGCTATTTTAAAAAATAAAATTGTTGATCTGATTCGTCAGAAGCAACGTTTAGTCAGTATGTCTGAATTGTTTGATACGGAAGAAAATGAGCGAAGCGTGGATGAGTTGTTTGATGCTTCAGGGCATTGGCAAAAATCAGAAAGACCAAAAGCATGGTTGAATCCTGAGGAAATGATGGAGCAGCAAGATTTTTGGATGATTTTCGATACCTGTTTGAATCATTTACCAGCAAAGTATGCACAAGTGTTTATGTTGCGGGAAATGATAGAACTTAGTTCAGATGAAATCTGTGAGAAATTAGAGCTAAGTGTCTCAAACTTGAACGTTTTAATGTATCGCAGTCGAACCAGACTACGTGAATGCTTAGAAAACAAATGGTTACTTCAGGAGGATTGTTCATGTTGACGTGCCGAGAAGCGACCCAATTGCTTTCAGAAAAACAAGATCGGACACTGAACTTCAAAGAAATGAGTGCCTTACAGTTTCATGTGGTGATGTGTAGTTCGTGTCGACGTTTTGGCAAGCAGATGAAGAGCTTAAGTTTGTTATCAAAACAATATAAAAAATTTGATGAAAAACAGAAAGATTAAAATAAGAAAGCCTCATATTTCATGAGGCTTTCTTAGCTTAATTCGTACTAAAAACTGAGTTTCAGCACAAATTAAAAATTACATATTCGGGTAGTTTGGACCACCGCCACCTTCTGGCGTTACCCATGTAATGTTCTGTGATGGGTCTTTAATATCACAAGTCTTACAGTGTACACAGTTCGCAGCGTTGATTTGGAAGCGTTTAGAACCGTCATCATTTTCCATCACTTCATAAACACCAGCAGGGCAATAACGTTGAGCAGGCTCATCCCATTTTGGTAAGTTTACGTTGACTGGAATAGATGGATCAGTCAGCTTCAAGTGAGCTGGTTGATTCTCTTCGTGTACAGTATTTGAAATAAAGACAGAAGATAAACGATCAAATACTAACTTGCCATCAGCTTTCGGATAGTTAGGTTTGAATGTTGACGCATCTACAGTTTTAAGTACAGCAAAGTCTTGTTTTAAGTCATGTAATGTAAATGGTACTTTAAAGACATTTTGGTCAATAAAGTTGAACGCACCACCAATCCATGTACCAAACTTATGCATCGCTGGACCAAAGTTACGCGCTTGATATAACTCTTCTTTTAACCAAGAGTTGTTATATTTATCTGTATAAGCAGTTAACTCTTTAGCAAAATGATCATCGCCTTCAAGTACACGAGCAATGGCAAGATCACCACCTTTTGCTACACCAGCAGCGATGGCTTCAAATACAGCCTCGCCACATAACATGCCTGACTTCATTGCAGTGTGTGAGCCTTTGATTTTTGAGAAGTTCAAGAAACCAGCATCATCACCGATCAAGCAACCGCCTGGGAATGTTAGTTTAGGTAAAGAGTTGAAACCGCCTTTCACTACCGCACGCGCGCCGTAAGAAATACGCTTACCACCCTCTAGGAATTGCTTAATCGTTGGGTGTGTTTTCCAACGTTGCATTTCCATGAATGGATACATGTGAGGGTTTTCGTAAGATAAGTCTACGATCATACCCAAAGTTACTTGGTTGTTTTCAGCGTGATATAACCACCAACCACCTGCAGAACCTGTCTCAGACAAAGGCCAACCCGCACCATGCATTACAAGACCAGGCTTGTGTTTTGCAGGATCGATTTCCCAAAGTTCTTTGATACCAATACCGTAATGTTGTGGATCAGCATCTTTATCTAAGTTGTATTTAGCAATTAAACGCTTACCGAGGTGACCACGGCAACCTTCAGCGAATAATGTATATTTCGCATGAAGTTCATAACCAGGAGTAAAGTTGTGTGTTGGCTCACCATTTTTGCCAATACCCATATCACCTGTTTGGATGCCTTTTACAGTACCATCTTCATGATAAAGTACTTCAGATGCAGCAAAACCAGGGAAAATAGAAACTTCTAATTCTTCAGCTTTTTGACCTAACCAACGAACAACGTTACCAAGAGAAATGACATAGTTCCCTTCGTTGTGCATTGATTTAGGAACCATCCAATACGGCATCTTTTGTGCTTTAGTATCAGATAATAAGAAATAAGTTTCGTCATCCGTTACAGGAACATTCAGCGGAGCGCCTTCTTCTTTCCAGTTCGGGAACAATTCATTCATGGCACGTGGTTCAAGTACAGCACCAGAAAGGATATGCGCACCAACTTCAGAGCCTTTTTCAACCACACAGACTGAAAGGTCAGGTAGGTTGTTTTCAATCGCTAATTGACGAATTTTAATCGCAGCAGATAAACCCGCAGGTCCAGCGCCTACGATCACTACGTCAAACTCCATCGCTTCACGTTCGATGTGTTCCATGTAGGACTCCTCATATTTTAAGGGTGGCAACCGTAATCATTGCTATTCGGTGCTGCCATGAGTGTTCTGAATTGCCAAGCACAAAACTAACTATTGCGCTTGCAAACGTTTGGGATAGTATAGTTTTAAACCTTGATCTCGCCAATTGGCTGAGTGGTCATATTTTCCCGTCAGCAAGGCATAAACTATGATAAATGAAAATGATTCTCCACAGAATACAGGAAAAATCGTGTTGTCTGATGATAAAAACTTAATGAACATTGCACAATACTTAAAAGATGTACAGCAAAGTCACAAAAGGTCAATTCCACCTTTAGACCAATGGCATCCAAAGCATTGTGGCAAAATGGATTTGAAAGTAAAAGCCAATGGAGAGTGGTGGCACGAAGGTCAATTGGTTAAGCGTCAGGCACTCTTGGATCTGTTTAGTAAAGTGCTTTGGAAAGAAGATGGAAAATTCTACTTAAAAACACCAGTTGAACAGATTGAAATTGAAGTTGAAGATGAGCCTTTACTCATCAATCAAGCTGATCAAATAGAACTAGATGGAAAAAAATATCTACAACTTACGACCAGTAATCAAGATGTCGTCATTGTGGATGAACAGCATCCGATTTTTATGCGTGAATATGCAGGTGAGTTAAGACCTTATGTTCATGTTCGATTTGGAATCAATGCCTTGATTCAGCGTCAAAGTTTTTATCATCTCGTGAATTACGGCACTTTGTCTGAAAATTCACAAGGTGAAGCTGTTTTAACATTAAAAAGTGGTGATTTAGTCTTGCATTTGAGCACCTGAGGTTTAATCTTTAACAGAGATATTTCACCACTACGTTTTCGTGTATGACAGCTGTTCAACCTATCGCAGAGTTATTAAATCCTATGCCTCATGCATCCTCAGATGCTCCGATAGGTGTATTTGATTCTGGGATTGGAGGGTTGTCGATTGCTCAAGAAATTGCCTCTCATTTACCCAATGAGCGCATTCTTTATTATGCTGACACCGCTCATGTACCTTATGGGGCGCGTTCTGATCAAGAAATTCGTGAGCTAACGGCAAAAGCAATTGAATGGCTTTATAGGCAAGGTTGCAAAATCGCTGTCGTTGCCTGTAATACAGCATCAGCATTTAGTTTGGATTATCTGCGTGAACATTATGGTGAGCATTTTCCGATTGTCGGCTTAGTGCCAGCGTTGAAACCTGCTGTACTTCAGACACAATCAAAAGTCGTCGCTGTGCTAGCAACACCTGCAACGTTTCGTGGTAAGTTAATTAAAGAAGTTATGCTTAAGTTTGCAGAGCCTGCAGGTGTGAAAGTTTTAACTGTTACGAGCCTCAAACTTGTGCCTTTTGTAGAGGCAGGAGAGCAGATGAGTGAAGCATGTTTAGTTGAGCTTCATAATATTTTGCAACCAGTGGTAGATCAGAGGGCAGATTTTCTTGTACTAGGCTGCACTCACTATCCATTTTTGAAAGATGCTATTCGTCAGATTTTTAATGAAAAGTTAAAATTAATCGATTCAGGACAAGCAGTTGCGCGACAAACAGCGTATATTTTAATAAAAAATAGGTTATTATGTGACAAAATAAGTCATAATATTACACGTATTGAATGTTTCGTTAGTGGACAGAATGCAGTCGAGTTACAACCCGTAGTTCAGCATCTTATGTCGTCACAATTGACGTGGACAATCAATAATTTGGATGAAGTTTAGATATTAAGCTCGACTCATACCATATTTAAAATTTTATTTGGGGTTATCTGTTAATAGGTTTTTGGGCGGTTTAGCTTAAACTTATGGATAAGTGAAGTGGGGCACAGGCTATGCAAGATACTCGTTATCAAGTCTTTATTTCTACGTCTGGCAATGAAATGCAACCAGAGCGAGCAGTACTGACTCAAACTTTGGTGGGAATGGGCTTTTTCTCTTGGGGCTTAGAACAACGCACGCCATTGAGCACATCGATCGCCCGACGTCAAATTGATGACTGCGATTACGTAGTGATTTTGCTTGGCAGCCAGTATGGTGAACAATCTGTTTCTGGCGTAGGTTATATGCATTTAGAGTATATCTATGCGATGACTAAGCAAAAACCTGTGATTGTATTTATGCATGAAGATCCCGACTCGCGTGACTTACAACTGCAAGATAATAAACCTGAATTAAAAGAAAAGTTTAAAGAGTTTAGAAAACAGCTACAGCATGATGTTGATCAAATATTTACATATCGTACCTTAAGAGATTTGGAACTAGCTGTTCGTTCGAGCATGCCACAAATGTTAGAGCGTTATCCTGTGGTAGGTTGGGTGCGTCCTCAGAACACTCAAGTTTTACAAGATGAGATCGATAGTTTACGCGCCAAACTAAAACAACTCGAAACTGAGATGGGTAGTCGCGAAGCAGATCCAATTTCAATGTTACCTAAGGTTTCAATGCATGAACTTTATTCTTTTGAATATCGTATGCATGCCTATCAAGATGGTAATTTTAAAGACATCAAAACGTTCCGTAAATTAACATGGGCACAATTGCTCAATGTACTTGGTTCATCTTTTGTTAGTCCAACTCCTGAAGAATATTTTTCAAAACGTATGAATGAATATTTAAATGAAACAGGTTTGGAAGATGCGCGTAAAGAGATGCCAAGAGCACACGCTGTTTCAAGAGCACAGATCAATATACGTGCTTTGCATGAGATAAAAATGCAAATGCGTCAGAATGAATGGATTGTACCTACGGGACGTGATGATCGCCAACGTATGTTATGGCAGTTGACGCATAAAGCTCAAAAGTTATTGGAAAGTAATGTCCTAGATAGCAATCGGGTTTTTCAATTTAAAACAATGCATTAAACCAATTTAAAAAAGAATCATAAAGCTGCTAAAGTAATTGAAGAAATTCAGCTATAGCGGAAACGATTTATGTCAGCGACACCAAAACCAAAAGTCACTGTGATTTTAGCAAATTTAGGTACGCCCGACGAAGCGACTGCACCAGCAGTACGTCGTTTTTTGAAGCAATTTTTATCTGACACGCGTGTAATTGAAATACCAAAATTTATTTGGTGGGTGATTCTACATGCTTTTGTTCTTCCATTTCGCCCAAAACGGGTTGCTCAAGCGTATGCCTCAGTTTGGTCAACTGACTCACCAATGCGTGAAATTGTTCTCAAACAAACACAATTGATTAAGCAGCGTTTGCTGGATGAAAATCATCAATTTGACTTAACGGTTGTGCCTGCCATGACTTATGGCCAACCAAGCATTTATGCAGTATTTGAGCAACTTGAGAAAGTGCCTCAAGAGCATGTGATTTTATTACCATTATTTCCGCAATATTCTGCGACATCGACTGCACCTTTATATGATGCTTTTGCACGATGGATTCCAAATCAGCGCCATTTGCCTGGAATAACCATGATCAAAGATTATTATCAGCATCCATTATTCATTCAAGCTTTGGTGGATAGTGTGCTTGCTTATCAAGAGCAGCACGGAAAACCTGAAAAATTATTGATGTCATTTCATGGTATTCCTCAGCCTTATGCAGACAAAGGTGATCCTTATGCAGATCGTTGTCGTATGACCGCAAAACTGGTTGCTGAAGCATTGCATTTAAATGAAGATGAATGGGCAATCAGTTTCCAATCTCGTTTTGGTAAACAAGAGTGGGTTAAACCTTATACCGATGTTTTATTGGAACAATGGGGACAAGCAGGGGTTCGATCTGTACAAGTGCTGAGTCCTGCTTTTTCAGCAGATTGTCTGGAAACATTAGAAGAATTGGCAGTTGAAAATAAAGAAACTTTCCAACACGCTGGTGGTGGAGAATATGCTTATATTCCTGCATTAAATACTGACCAAGCACATATAGATTTGCTTGCAAGTCTGGTTCAGGCTAATCTTGATGCTCTTACTCATACCTTAGCTCATCGTTAAGACGATCTTCTTTCACGCCAGAGGTTTTTTATGCTGCAAGTCAAAATTGTTCCTGTTACCGCATTTGCTCAAAATTGCTCAATTTTATGGGACAGTGAAAGCAAAGAGGCGGTTTTGATTGATGCAGGTGGCGATGCAGCAGTACTAAAAAAAGAAGTTGAGGCTTTGGGTTTAACCGTTAAAGCATTATGGTTAACTCACGGACATCTTGATCATGCTGGTGCTGTAGGAGAATTGGCTGAAGCTTGGAAAATTCCTGTGATTGGTCCACATAAAGAAGACCAATTCTGGTTAGATATGATTCAAGAAGTCTCAGCACGTTATGGTTTCCCAATTCCCCAACCTGTTAAAGTCGATCAGTGGTTAGAAGGTGGTGAAACCTTAAAACTGGGTGAAGACGAATTCGAGGTGCGTTTTGCACCAGGACATACGCCTGGTCATGTGATGTTTTACAATCAAAAGCATGGTTTGCTTTGGACGGGTGATGTGTTGTTTAAAGGCTCGATAGGACGCACAGATTTTCCAAAAGGAAATCATCAGCAGTTACTCGATTCGATTAAAAGAGAATGCTTTAGCTTACCCGATGAAACTCAGTTTATTTCGGGGCATGGTCCAATCAGCACAATTGGTTACGAGAAACAATTCAACCCATTCGTTGCAAGTAAAGCTGGCTAATCCTCGTATTCATCTTCATGACGTTTATCGCCTGCCTGAGGTGCGTCTTGGGTAGGCAGTTTATATTCATCGTTTGCCCAAGCCCCTAAATCAATCAGCTTACAACGCTCTGAGCAAAATGGGCGAAATTCATTACCTTCCCAAGTGCTGTCTTGTCCACAACGTGGGCAGGGGAATGTACGTGGCATAGAAAATTCCTACATCAAAAACAAATAGATTAGGCAAAAGCAAAGTGAATTGTTAGACTTATGCCGATTTCTAGATAGTTTGATGTGAATATGTCGATTCGTCAATTTCAAGCGCACCGCATGCAAGCACCACGTGATTTTCAGGTGATTCCGAATACGCCGATTTGTGTTGAAATCGGTGCGGGTAAAGGTAAGCATGCTTTACTGTTCACAGGGCAAAATCCGCAAACGACGTTGTATGCTATCGAACGAACTAAAGAAAAATTTTTAGCGATGCAAAAACAGCATCAGCTTGAACCACGTGAATATTTATACCCGATACATGCTGATGCTTTGCCTTGGGTCGTACATGCTTTGCATCCTGCACAAGTAGAACAATTTTTTATTCTTTATCCAAACCCAGAACCCCATAATCCAGCACAGCGTTGGTTAAATATGCCGTTCTTTGAGTTTTTACTTTCACGTCTTCAGCCGAATGGCACCATTACTTTAGCAAGTAATATTGAAGAGTATATTGAAGAAGCTGAACAGCAACTGATTCAATTGTGGAAGTTGCCTTATGAAAAGCAAAAAATAGCAACAGACTCTGCACGTACACATTTTGAAGTCAAGTACTTGGAACGTGGTGAACTTTGCCAACAGTTGATCATCACCAAGCCTGAAAATTATTCGACTCGTTTTGATGATTTTGCACCTTTGCAAGGTCAAAATGCTCAAGAGCAATCTGATGTCTAAACGTATTGCGATTATCGGTGCTGGCCCAGCAGGTTTGATGGCTGCTGAAGTATTGAGCCAATATGATTATCAAATTGACGTTTTTGAGCAGAAGCCTTCAGCAGCGCGTAAGTTCCTTATGGCTGGGAAAACAGGTTTGAATATTTCTCATGCTGAGCCAATCGATACTTTTATTCAACGCTATGATCACTCAGTGTGGTTAAGTCCATGGGTGAGACATTGGGACGCGCAGTGGATTCAAGACTGGATGAAAGGTTTGGGCATAGAGTTCTATGTGGGGAGTTCAGGGCGAATTTTCCCGACCGAGATGAAAGCAGCTCCTTTACTCCGTGCTTGGCTAAAACGATTGGTAGATGATGGGGTGAAGTTTTATTATCGTCATCGTTGTGTCGATGTGACCAAGAATCAGTTAACGATTGAAAACCAAACAGGATGTTACACTGATCATTATGATGCGATTGTGTTGGCCTGTGGAGCTGTTTCATGGTCACAATTAGGCAGTGATGGTGCTTGGCAGCAATGGTTGTCTGAAGATCAGATTGAACCCTTTCAAGCCAGTAATGCAGGTGTATTGAAAGCATGGTCACCATTTATGCAAGACTGTTTTGGACAACCACTTAAACGCGTTGATGCATGGGTGAATGCAGAAAATAAAACGCATGGTGATATTGTGATTACTCACTATGGTTTTGAAAGTGGTGTGATTTATAAATTAGGGCGTGATTTAAGAGCTTTGAATCATCAAAAGCAACCTTTCATATTGCATCTGGACTTATTGCCAGATGTCAGTGCCGAACAATTAGAAAAAAA
This sequence comes from Acinetobacter sp. SK-43, assembly GCF_015351505.1. Lineage (NCBI taxonomy): Bacteria > Pseudomonadati > Pseudomonadota > Gammaproteobacteria > Moraxellales > Moraxellaceae > Acinetobacter > Acinetobacter sp. SK-43. The sequence goes on along the minus strand of NZ_JADKPY010000084.1, from coordinate 94,227 downwards.
ATTACACAGCAATAAAAAGCAATCCCTAACCAATATTTGGCGAAAAGCAGGCTTAGATCACGTCAAAATTAATCTGTTGCGTGAAGTCACGAATAAAAGCATATGGTCAGATGTAAAACAGATGGCTCAGCAGATCAAGAACCTTAATATTTCACTCGATGGCTTTCGTCCAATCGAAGAAGCCATTAGCTGTGCGGGTGGTGTTAAACAGATCGCTTTGTCTTCTCAATTACAATTGCAATCAAATCCTTTTGTGTTTTGTTGTGGTGAAATGCTGGATTGGGATGCACCAACAGGGGGATATTTACTCACTGCTTGTTTTGCAACTGGGCGAGCGGCAGGAACAGGGGTACATCAATACTTAATATCTGACACTATAAGATAATGTTTTAAAAAGTTTTTATAAATTTAATGTATTTTTCATGTTTTAAATAACGCGATTTTTATCTATTGGCGAGTTTCTTGCAAAGTTGAGATTTGTCTTTTTGATATATGAATATTCAATGTTGCAGAGATTCAAATCTAGTCTATTTCTTCAAGTCATTTTTGCGTTAATTCTCGGTATTATCATTGGAATCAGTTTTCACGATTTTTCTTTAGCTTTAAAACCACTAGGTGATGGCTTTATTGCACTGATCAAGATGCTTATTGCGCCTATTGTTTTCTGTGTAGTTGTGCTTGGATTGTATGGAGCAAATGATCTTAAAAAAATGGGGAAGGTTGGCGCAAAAACGATTTTATATTTTGAGATTGTGGCCAGCATTGCTTTGGTTTTGGGAATTGTGATTGCATATGTCTTCAAACCTGGCGTTGGTATGAATATTGATATCACCCAGTTAGATGGAAAGGATTTAAATGTTTATACCGAACGTGCGCACACGATGAGTTCGGGATCAGATTTCTTATTACATATTATTCCTAAAACATTTGTAGATGTTTTTGCTCGTGGTGATATTTTACAAGTCTTATTGATCGCTATTTTGTTTGGTGTCGCTTAACTCATGATTCCAAAGCATTTGGCAGAGTTGGTATGTAAAGCAATCTAAGCTTTTTCTGAAGTGTTTTTTAAGATGATGGCTTTAATCATTCGTTTAGCACCAGTTGGGGTATTCGGTTCAGTCGTTTATACCACTGCTAAATTCGGATTAGATTCATTGGCTCAGCTTGGCTATTTAGTCTTATTGTTTTATGTGACTTGTATTTTGTTTGTACTTGTTATTTTAGGTGGAATCCTGAAATTTACAGGTTTAAATATATTTAAATTTCTAAATTATTTTAAAGCAAAACTATCCATTGTATTGGGAACAGCATCCTCTGATTCGGTGCTATCTCAGATAATGAAAAAGTTAAAAAATCTAGGAATTAAGGATTCCACCGTGGGTTTAGTGATCCCGACAGGTTATTCTTTTAATCTAGATGGATTCTCTATCTATCTAACTCTTGGCGTTATATTTATTGCCCAAGCTTGCAATATTGATTTATCGATGCATGATTTACTTGCAATTTTATTGGTTTCTTTGGTGACTTCAAAAGGTGCACACGGTATCCCAGGTTCTGCACTAGTGATATTAGCTGCAACTTTGTCTGTCATACCTGGTCTTCCAACGATTGGCTTGGTGTTGTTATTGTCCGTTGATTGGTTTATTGGGATTGTGCGTGCTTGTACGAATTTGATCTGAAACTGTGTGGCAACGGTTGTGATTGCTCATTGGGAACAGGATATTGATCATGCACGTGCCCAAGCTGTATTGGATCAAAAGATTGAGTTGAATTCCTAGATTAAATCACTATCTGAGACAATAAATAGTTTCTTAAAAATAGCATTTCTAATTTGCATGGAGCTTATATCTAGCCTATATTTTTAATGGAAAATTCATCAAAGGAATGTGCAATGTCTCAAACTTTACCTGTATATCACGGCAGTTGTTTGTGTAACGGTATTCGTTATGAAATCCATGGCGAAATTGGAGATATTGTGCAATGTCATTGTCAGCGTTGTCGTAAAGCCAATGGCACAGCTTATGCCACAAATGCTCCAATTAAAGTAAGTGATTTTAAAATTACGCAAGGTGAGCATTTACTCAAAAAATTTCAATCCACTGAGACGACTCAACGTTGTTTTTGTACAGATTGTGGCTCACCTATTATAAGTATTAAATCAGATATACCTGAGTTTTATCGCCTAAGAATAGGTACTCTGGATACCGCTATTCAGCAAAGACCAACCATGCATATTTTTGCTGCATCAAAAGCTGAGTGGGACTGTATTGCAGATGATTTACCACAATATGTTGAGCGACCATAATCGCTTTAGGTTGAGGATTAAACATGATTTTTGAGACGGCATCGTTAAGCCCAACGGAAGTGTATCGACTTTTAGTCGGTGGGATTACCCCTCGACCGATTGCATGGATCAGCACTTTATCTAAAGATGGTGTCGCCAATATCGCCCCTTATTCATTTTTTAGTGTGGCGAGTTGTAACCCACCGATCTTATGGTATTCACAAGTGAACCCACAAAGTGGGCAGGATAAAGACACACTTCGAAATCTTATTGATACTCAAGAGTGTGTAGTACATATCGCTGATACAAAACTACTTGAGAAATTGAATTTGTCTTGTGCATCTTTAGCTGCTGAGCAAAGTGAATTTGAATATGCTGAGATTGCATCTTGTCCAAGCTATTCAGTACAACCCTTATCTGTTCAAGACTCTTTGGTTCGTTACGAATGTCGCTTAAGAGAAATTTTAGAGTTCAGTACACTTCCCTCTGGGGGAAAAGTTGCTTTACTCGATGTTCAGGCGATTTATGTAGATGATCGGGTCTGGAATGGAGCGATGATAGACCAAGAAAAATTAAACAGTCTTGGAAAAATGGGTGGTGATTTTTATAGTTTAACTAGTGATCTGCGTAAATTATCGAGACCGCAAATTTAATCGAGATTCAAAAAAGGAGGTTTTAATCCCTCCTCCTTTTTTAGATTATTTTACAGACAATGCCTGACCTTCAAATTTCACACCATCCCAGCCATTTTGCATAAACTGACGAATATTTTGGTGATCTGTTCCTTCAGGTGTTGCGAGCACAGATGCATAGTGTTCCGCAAATAAACTTAAAGTATCTGCTTGGTTTAAACCCTCTAATTGAGCAAAACTAAAGACTTTTGCACTTCCTTGGTTTTCAGTTGCAGCATTAAATTGAGCGCCATTTTGAAAAGCTGTAGGCGTGTGTTGATAACGAGCTTCAATAAAGGCAATAACATCAGCAAATTTTGCAGAACCATCTTTCAGTTGTGCCAATAAGGTTTGAGCCATTTTAAAATTCCATGTGCATAAAATGAATGTGAGCATCATACCATCGAATCAAGAAAGTTGATGTTTGATGCTGTGGAAACTAGACCGAATAGGGCAAGCTGTTTATGCTGTAAAAGATAAATCAAATGTATAAATAATAATGAATCGACATCATTTTAGGGTGCCTAAACACAAGCCTTTCCTCCGTTATTTTAGCTTGCTGCTTAGCTGTCAATTTATCTTACCTGTGCGCCGCTTTTTCATGCGTCTATTACCTTTTATACGATTTGAAAGTCAGGTCAGTCATATTGTGTATTTATCATTGTTAGTCGATATCGAGCAGGTTCGAGAACGCTATCCTGAGCCGGTTCATTTGTGGGAAAGACTGGGCAAAACTGTTTTTACCATTCTCAGTTACCAACATCATCATTTTGGCTTTCGTTTTCTTGGTCCATTTCGACGTTGGATGCCTTCTCCTCGACAAGGTAACTGGCGTTTTTATCTCAATGATACGGCACCTAAAACGGTCATTTTTGAACAGGTTTTGATTGACCATGCTTTATATGTTGTTGGTGGTCGTCTTGCAAGCGATGTAATGCCTGCCCAATATGCTGCAAAGTTCGAGCATCAATTTGATTCTAAACAGCAGGCTATTCAGACGGAGGTTTATCTAGATCAAGATTATTCTTTTAAGAGCCATGTCGGTATTCGACAGGAAAAAAGTTTACCTGCAACATGGCAGAATTTATTTGATTCATGGGCGGATGCTGTGCATTTTCTAGTTGATCAAGATCATGCATGGGCAGAGTGGGTTGATCAACCCCAACGAATGTCGCAAGGTGATATTCAAATGCCAGTCTGCTTCGAGCAAATTCAAGCCGCAGAAGTGCTTGCTCTAAGCCCCCCTGAACTGCTAAAGCAGTTCCAAATAGACGCTGATGCAGATGTTTTTGCTTTTGTAATTCCTGCTCTAGATTTTCACGTCTTGAATGAAAAAATATTAAATTGAACATCAAGTTGTGGATAACTGAAGCGTTATACACAGGAAAAAACATAGGTTGAGTTGTTCAAAATCTATGTTATTTTAGGATTAAGGAGATGGCATTCCTCCTTTTACAAACCGCCAAACTGGCTAATGATGCCTACGTTGTCCTGTACGGGGAGCGTAGGTTTATGCGCGCTCTGTTTATCTTCTGGAGTCCGCAGATGGCAAAAGTACTCGCTATGTTTAATGCATTACTGTCTCCAAATCTGAGTTTGGAGTAAATCATGTACTATCCACTTATCTCAATTGCATTAGGATCAATCTTAGGTGCTTGGCTACGTTGGTTGATTGGTTTAAAGCTCAATCCTATTTTTCCAGCGATTCCATTGGGTACAGTCACCGTAAATTTTATTGGTGGTTTTATTATTGGATTTGCAATTTCATATTTTTCACAAAGCGCACTTAGTCCAAATTATAAGTTATTTGTGATCACAGGGTTTTGTGGTGCATTAACGACTTTTTCAACCTTTTCAGCAGAGATCATTGCATTATTGCAACAAGGTAAGCTCAGCTATGCTGTTGCTGCGATTGTTATTCACGTGATTGGTTCACTCGTCTTTACTTTGATTGGCATGAGCTTGCATCAGTGGTTGAGTGCTGCGTAGTTCGGGAGAGAACTTATGAATGGATTCTTAATTACCTTTTATGCTGAACGCAGTCGAATGTACCAAGGTCAACCGATTGTTGAATGGTTATTGTCCGTTGCCCAACAAATGAAGTTGGGAGGTGCAACAGTCATAAATGCAACACATGGTATGGATCATCGTGGGCAAATTCATTCTGCAGGATTTTTTGAGTTGGCTGATCAGCCTGTTCAAATTCAATTCGCCGTGAATGATGAACAGGCTAGAGTGTTGTTTGAATGTCTTGAGGATAAAGCGATTTCTCTATTTTATGTCAAGCAGGCTGTTGAATATGGTGTGATTGGGCAATCATCACTGCGAGATGGATGACAAATTTTTGACATAAAAAAGAAGTCTAAGTGGAGGAGATATAACCTTAGACTTCGAATGCTTCTAATGTACAGCGTCAAACTTAAAATAAGATTAAGCTTTACGACTAAAACGACCAAATCGTTTATTGAAGCTCGCAACACGACCTTCGTTGCTTGCTTGACGTACTTCGCCTGTATAAAACGGATGTGATGCGCTTGAAATATCTAGCGTCACATAAGGGTAAACTTGACCTTGATATTCTTTAGTCTGTTTGGTTTGGATCGTGCTACCAATCAAGAAGTAAGCATCGGCATTGGTATCGTGAAATAGTACTTGTTGGTAAGCAGGGTGAATATCTTTACGCATTTTTAAGACTCCTAAAATTATATAGAAATGTTATAACATAACAATGCGTGAAGTCAATTTTGAGTATTTCAAGTTTTGCTTTGAAATGACATATAGATTTTCGTCTTTCGATTAAGTAAGGGGCACTAAGTTTTAAGAAATTTAACTAGGCACGAGTTCTTCAAATAAATCGTTCAGATTGTCATGCACTTTGAGATGAATGAGATTCCAGTAATGTCCAGATACAGTACGATTCACCATCAATGTATCGGGAGAAGGTTTAAATACATCCCAATATTTTAAAGATTTTTTCACTAGGCGCATGCCATCGTGATGTGAAGAATTTTCTGCAAAATCATAATGTGTACTGAGCGGACGTAATAAAATTTCAATCCATTGACTATAAAGTTCGCCAGGGAACTTTTCTTTTTCAGCCAATGCCTTTAATTCGACTAATAAGTCTTCAACTTGAGCAATATTTTCTTGTCGAGCAGCATTGACGAGGGATTTAAAATGTTGAACGATCTCAGGCGATAAGGTTTTTACACTACCATAATCGTAAATAATTACGCTACCATCTTCTCTAAATGCAAAGTTACCTGGGTGTGGATCGCAATGAAATCGTCTTAAAAAGAAAATTTCTTGTCCAAGCGCACGTACGATTCGACGACCAATTTGATTGCGTGTTTCGACAGACCACGTACTTGCCGTTTCGATTGATTCACCTTTTTCATAACTGAGTGTGAGTACACGGCGAGATGAATAGTCTTTATAGACGGTAGGTATAATCACTTGTTGATCGAGTTTTTCATGAAAGGTTTTAAATACTTCTAGGTTCTGGGCTTCAATTTCATAGTTCAATTCAGCTGATAGACTGTCTTGGATTTCTTTAAAAAGTTGATCTTGAAGTTTTTTATCAATTTTTAATACACCCATTAAACGTAAAGCAAGGCGAACCTGTTTTAAATCGCTTTCACAAGCTTGATCGACACCAGGATATTGTACTTTGACTACCACTGCTTGCCCATTCGGCAAAATAGCACGATGCACTTGACCGATGGATGCTGCTGCAAATGGTTCGGTTTCGAAAGAGCTAAAAATTTGGTTTAAGGGTTTGCCTAACTCTTTTTCGACTTGCTGTTGGATCGCAGCAAAAGGCATGGCAGGGGCTTGGCGTTGTAACTTAGCAATCGCTTTGGCGACTTCTGGTGGAAAAATATCTTTGTATTGAGAGGCAATCTGTCCGACCTTCATTACAGCACCTTTCATTTCTCCAAGTGTATCAGCGATTTGAATTCCGATATCTTGGAAAAGTTGGCTACGTGCTGCATTTTTTTGTTCTTCATCGGCAGTGAGATTTCGAATAGAGTTAGCCACGCTTTTGCTTGCAATACTTGCGGTCATGCCTGCCAGTTTTAAAAAGCGTTTACCGGAAGAACTCGCATGCTTTGCCATATTCGTTAGACCTCAATTGTTTTATCTCAAAGGAGTATCTTGATCATAGGGTACAAAACTTAAATTGCCTATAAGAAAATGTTAAGTGATGTAAGTCATTATTTATGAGTAGGTCGATAATAAATGAAAAGCTCAGTTGTTAGAGCTTTCCATACCATGAATACGTTAGAAACGAATATTCTTTATAGTGTTTTCTCTAAGCGTTGATTGTTTAAATACAAACGACCAATCAATAATACACAAGCAATCGTTAAGCCAATAATCAAACCTAGCCAAACACCTGCAACACCCCAAATCGTATAACGAGCTAAATACAAACCGATTGGGAAAGCAATCACCCAGTATGCCATCAGTGTAATCCACATAGGGGCTTGAGTGTCTTGCATACCACGGAGGCAGCCTGCAGCGCTTACTTGCCATGCATCCATTAATTGGTATGCCATTGCAAACCATAGCAGATACATCGCCATGGGGATCACATCTATATCATTGGTGTAGATTGCAACGATATATGGTCGAGCTGAGGCAATCAGAAGCATGGTGCACAATGCAAAGAATGTCGCACTCATCAATCCTACTTTCTGTGCTTGGCGCATAGCTTGCCAATTCTTTTCCCCATAATACATCCCGACCCGAATTGTTAAGGCAATCGCTAAGGATAAAGGAATCATAAATAACTGAGATGTGACTGAAATTGCAATTTGATGTGCTGCAATTGCGTTCTCTCCAAGTGGTCCTAATACCAACGCACCTGTGCTAAAAATACTGACCTCAAAGAAAACCGCTAAGCCAATTGGAAAGCCAAGTTTTAAAATTCGTTTAACCCAAGTTGGATCTATTTTTTCCCATTGCGTAAAAATAGGAGCTTGTTTATATGCACGCGCTTTAGAAATGTATATTGCAAGTGTAATGAACATTAACCATTGTAGAATCGCTGTCGCAAAGCCACATCCAGCACTGCCTAGAGCTGGAATTGGCCCAAAGCCATACATGAAAATGAAGTTCAGTGGAATCAGTACTAAGAGTGCCAATAAACTGATTACTGTGACTGGACGAGGATGTCCAAGCGCTTCTGAATAGCTACGTAAAGCTGCATACATCATTACAGCAGGCATACCAAAACCAATCGCATGTAGGAATAGGCTGGCTTTCGGGAGGAGATGCTCTGGTACGCCAAAGTAAGGCAACAAAAGTGGCATACATTGCAAAATAAACATTGCAACGACACCTAGAATCAATGCTACCCATAAAGATTGACGTGCGATAGTTGGAATTTTTTCAGGTGTTTTAGCACCACGTGCTTCAGCGACGAGTGGTGTGGTCGCAATCATAATCCCAGAAAACAACAGCATGATAGGAATCCACAGACCCACACCCACAGCAATTGCAGCAAGATCGCCAGCAGAAAGATGACCTGCCATAATTGTATCAATCAAGCCTAATCCAGCTTGGGCAAACTGAGTGATTAGTATTGGTAGCATCAAGTGAAACAGTTGTTTTAATTCATAGCGCTTGCTGGTTGCTTGTAACACAAAAAATACTCTTATTTATTAAAAACGGAAGAAACGTTAGCGCTGTAAAGTGAGTAAAACGCCAATAAAAATAATGATACCACCGAGTAAACGCTGCCAGTTGATAGGTGCTTTATCTGTACCTAACCAGCCAAAATGATCGAGCAGCATTGAAATAGCGATCTGACCAAAAATAACTAATCCTGAAAATGTGAGAAAACCTAATTTTGGAGCAGTATAAATACTCATGCTAATCGCATAAACACCGAGAAATCCACCAATCCATAAATACCATGGAATGCTTGAAAGTTCATGTAAATTTGGTTTAGATGCATCCTGAAAATAGACGAGTGCCGCTAAAACAGCAGTACCGATGAGAAACGAAAGAAATGCTGCTTGAAGGGGAGAGCTTAAATGTTCTCTCAATTGTGAATTTATTGCAGTTTGAAATGCCATTGCAATTCCTACTCCAAAGGCTAAAGGCAGAAAGAGTAGCAATTGGCTAGAAATTTTCATCATCATCTCAATGTAATTGTTCTTCGTTATCTCAGTCTAACTGAATACTTACAGGATGATAAGCCGTGTCTACAGAACCAGCAACAGACTCTGTAAGAGTCATGTTAAAATAGCGATGTTCTGTCATTGAGCTTCTACTTTGAGTCTGTTAAATCCAATTAATATCCCACTTTCCTTGTATATCCATATGCCTTGGTGTGTGCGTAAGTGTCCTTACTGTGACTTCAATTCACATGCCGTGCCTGATGGTCAACTCTCAATGGATTTGGAACAGCAATATTTAACAGCATTGGTCGCTGACTTTGAAACACAAGTTGAAATGGCGCAGGGAAGATTAATTCATAGTGTATTTATTGGTGGTGGAACGCCATCATTGATTTCCGCTCAAGGCTATCAGTGGCTTTTTGATCAGCTTAAAGCACGTTTAAGTTTCTCAGATGATTGTGAGATTACCTTAGAAGCAAACCCTGGAACGGTAGAGCATGATCCTTTTGCGGATTATCTTTCTGTTGGGATCAATCGCCTGTCGATTGGTGTGCAAAGCTTTGATACAGAACACTTACAACGCTTAGGTCGTATCCATTCCGCGCACAATGCTATGGATGCAATTCAGCAGGCTCGTCAAGCAGGCTTTGAGCGCGTCAATGTAGACCTTATGCATGGTTTACCCTCGCAAACTGTCGAGCAAGCTCTAACAGATCTTAAGTTGGCTGTAGAGCATGGTGCAACGCACATCAGTTGGTATCAACTTACGATTGAGCCGAATACGGTTTTCTTTCGAACGCAACCTGCTTTACCGCAAGATGAGATTTTGGAGCAGATTCAAGAACTGGGTGAAGCATATTTAATTGCGAATGGTTTTATTAATTATGAGGTGTCAGCATGGAGAAAAGAAAAGCCATCTGCCCATAATTTGAATTACTGGCAATTTGGGGATTATTTGGCGATTGGTGCTGGTGCACATGGCAAGGTCACAAGACCTGATGGAGTATACCGTTTCCAAAAAACTCGTTTACCAAAAGATTATCTTGCTAAAGTTCCTGCTGAACATCTACAAATGAAACGTATCAAGGCTGATGAGCTACCTTTTGAGTTTATGATGAATGCTTTACGTTTGAATGAAGGTGTTGCTGCTGAGCTTTATCAGCAAAGAACAGGTCTAGATTTAAATCACCTGCAAACGCCATTGAGTAAATTACGTCAGAAAAAACTATTGCTTGATGATACAAGTAAAATTGCTTGTACTGAGCAGGGGCATATTTTTTTAAATTCAGTCTTAGAATCATTCTTATAAGAACAAAAACTCCCTTTAACGAGCATTGCTAAAGGGAGCACAAATATTAAAAATTAAAGTTAATGTTGTTTACATCCATCGTTGAAATCGTAACAGGTGCATTTTGAGTCGTTGCTTTTACTGTATCGGTCGCACTGATAGTGTATTGTCCATTTACGGTAATATCAGGAGTTAATACGATTGGCAATGTACCTGTGTATGGACCTAAATAAGGTGCACCTGTACTTAAGGATAAGCTATAGGCACCAGTGTCTAAAGTCGCATTGATTGTATTTACTGTATAAGTCGTACCACCACTAGTTTGTTTTGCATTGACTTTAATTAAGTCGCTGCTTGGAGTCGCTGTTCCACTAACACGATAGTGTGTTGCTACATTTGTATTAATCGGTAATGCTTGAGTAGAAATGGTGGTAGTTTGTTCAGCGGTGACAGGAACTGATTTAATCACTGCAGTTGCATATCCAGGAGCGGTTATAACAATGTCATAGTTGCCATTAGTTTTACTTTGGACAAGTGGCATTAATTTAAAGTCACCTGTCGCTGGTACAGGAGTACCTTTAATGATTTCACCATTTTGCTGTGCATAAACGGTTGCACCTGCTTGAGCAAGGCTTGGGCTGACGAAGCCACTGATGGTTCCACTCACAACTTGTGGTGTTGCTGTGACAACTGGTTTCAGGTTGTATGAACCATTTCCACGTTTCACAATAGATTGGCATGCATCAAAATCTAAAACAAGGTCAACTAGTGTGTCTGGCTTTACATCAAATGATCCCACGACTTTATAGCCACTCTGAGCCGCGCTCGGTGTCGTCAATGCTAGCTCGGTACCTCCTGTAGGAACAACAGAGTTAACCCACTTTGATCCTTGATTTTGATCCAGAACTAAACGGATTTGTGTATAGCGCCCAGCTGGAAGAGGGGTCTGTCCTAAAGTTGTGAGAGCACCATTGGTCAGTGTAAGTAAATCTATTTTTTTAGGATTAGCTAGTTTTACTGAATACCAGCCTGCATCACTATCTTTTGCTGTACTACTGCTATGTACTTTTACCTCTTTGACAGTGACATAGACGTGATCCATTCCACAAGCAGGGTTATCGGTTAGGCTGACATTGAGCGTGCCTGTATTGTTTGAATTATTATCAGCGCTGCTTCCACCACCACATGCAACTAAGCCTAAAGAAGTTATAGCAACCAAGCTAATCAATTGAATATTCTTCATGAATAGGTCCTTTCATCCGAGAATAGTATGTAAAATTGTTTTCGGAATATAAAAGATTTTGTCAAAATACTATGTTGTATAATTATAAATATTTGTTTTTATTGATTAAATTGGTGTGAGCTGGTTTCTGTTTTATACATAAAGATAGTTTTAGATCATGATTAGATATCATTTTAGATGAAGTAATCACAAATCCTAACTTCACAGATATTAACTTCATGAATAGGCATAAAAAAACCTCATCATATGATGAGGTTTTTTAGAATTTGGTGGGTCGTCCGCGACTCGAACGCGGGACCAACGGATTAAAAGTCCGCTGCTCTACCAACTGAGCTAACGACCCTGAATGAGGATAAGTAAAATAACCTTTACTTAGACCTTAGAGAAAATCTATGATTTTTCTAAGTTAAACCTCTTACAGGCGTTTGTAAAATACATTTTACAAACTATCAAAACATTAAGTGGTGGGTCGTCCGCGACTCGAACGCGGGACCAACGGATTAAAAGTCCGCTGCTCTACCAACTGAGCTAACGACCCTAAGCAAGCGATTAAACATGCTTCGCAAGTAAAACTAATCAGTTCTAAGTGCGTCTTCGTTTTGATGTTGCGTATTCTAGCAACTTATTCAGCTAACACAAGAGGAAATTTAAAAACATCTGCATGATTGTTTATAAAAAGCACGATTTCCTCTTGTTTAGCTAAAAAATAAACTAGAAACGGTATTGATATGCCTGAATATTCTCAAAGATTTCAGCATTTACATCACAGTATCTCGTTGCGCCTGGTAATAAAACCAACAAGCGTTCATCTGTCTTGCTTGGGTCAAATGCATCTTCTTTCAGCTTATTCTTTTGATACTTAAAGGTACCTGTTGTTTCAACTTTGGCTTGTACACGTAAGAACACTGGAATCGCATAAGCTGGTAAGCATTTCTTGAATACACTGACCATTTCCGTAAGGTCATTATCATTCAGTTCAGCGCCATCGGTTAAAGTGATAGCAGCCATACCTGCACGACCATTGGTGTTTGGAATTTCTACACCATAAACAACAGCTTCAGCGATCTTTTCGTATTCAGAAACCATGTTTTCAACTTCAGTCGTTGAAACGTTCTCACCTTTCCAACGGAAAGTATCACCCAAACGATCTACAAACTGTGCATGACGGAAGCCAATATCACGTACTAAATCACCAGTGTTGAAATACGAATCACCTTTAGTAAAGACATCTTTCAAGATAACTGATTTGTTTTTCTCAGGATCAGTATAACCATCGAAAGGTGAACGGCTAGTAATCTTACCTACGAGTAAGCCGACTTGCCCTGTTTTGACTTTCTTGCAATAACCCTTGCTGTCACGTACTAGTTCGTTTTTCTCTTTGTCATATTCAACAATTGCATATGGTGTTGGAGAAAAACCAACTGTATTGTCAAAGTTGAAAATATTGCTGAAGCCAACGTTACCTTCACTTGATGCATAAAGCTCAAGGACTTCTTGAACACCAAAGCGCTCTTTGAATTTGCCCCAAATATTTGGTCTCATACCATTACCAATCATTTTGGTAACACGGTGAGCACGGTCAAGTTCTGTAACGGGTGCATCCATGAGGTAACGACATAATTCACCGACATAACCGATCGCTGACGCATTAAATTTCTGAACATCTTTCCAGAATGCACTCGTCGAGTATTTACGACGTACAGCTAAAGTTGCGCTACCAGCAATCACACCACACCAGCACACGACGACGCCTGTTGCATGATAGAGCGGTAAAGTGACATACATTACGTCATCTTTACCTAAATTTAGAATATGACCGTATGTACCATAAGCAAGTGTCCAACGGCTATGCGTGAAGATTACAGCTTTAGGCAAGCCTGTCGTACCAGATGTATAGATATAGAATAATCCATCTTTACCTGTCACAGTGTGTGTGGTTGATGGATTGAATTTAGGGAATTGATCAATTTGTTGAGCAAGATTGACATAGCCTTTAGGTGCTACACCGGCATTTTGACGAGTTTCTTGATCTGCAAACCAATGGAAACGATCTTGAGCAACAGTTAAATCTTGACGAATTTCATCTATCGCAGCTCGTACTTCTTCGCCAGCAATCACCGCGATAGGATTAACTAAGTTAATACTGTGTGCTAGAACTTTGCCGACCTGTGATGTATTTACAAGTGCAATCGTTACGCCAATTTTAGCTAAAGCAACAATAGTGGCAATCAATTCAGGGCGGTTTTCGACCATCACTGCAATTACATCACCTTTTTTTGCCCCAATCGACAAGTAGTAATGCGCAATTTGGTTTGCCCATTCGTTCAAAGCACTGTAGCTATAACGTTGATCTTCAAATAACAGGGCGATTCCTTGCGGATTACGCTTAACTGCTTTTTCAAAGGCAATTCCTAAGCCTGCTGGGGAAGTAGGCGTCCGCAAATAAGCCTGTTTAAGACCATTGAGGATATGAGGTACTTTTGTGATGAAGTTGGGAAGGCGAGTTGCGACATCACTAAGGGTAATAATATCGGTCTGTGTAGTTTGGCTCATATCAATCCTGTTTATTTTTCGATCAATCCAAAAAATGGCTATCTGTTGGAACACAACCATTAAGATCATTGTTGTTAATGCTGTTTTTTAATGGGAAGTTCCTAGAGCAATCAACCTAATCTGACAAAATAACAAAAAAGCCTAGTCATCGAAATGACTAGGCTTGTGCTTATTGTGTGCAATTTAGCAAATTATTCATTGCCAGCAGTTGCTTTTTTCGGTGGACGACCACGAGGGCGACGAGGGCGACTAGATTTATCTTTCTCTAGTTTCGCAGCTTCATCTTCCGCTTCAGTCTCATCACCTTCAACAACAGTCTCTACTTTTTCTTCGGCTACAGCAACTTCAACGGTTTCTGTTTCAGTTGCTTCTTGTTGAAGAACAGTGGTTTGTGCTTCTTCAATTGCTTCTGCAGCAGTTTCTTGAGCATCTTGCACTTCTGTTGCCGTTGTGAGCTCGAGAGGTTGCTGCTCAGGAATTGCATCAACTGGCTCTGAAGTAGAAGTTGCTGGTTCAGCTTCTTTTGCTTCAACTGGCGTCTCTGCGGTAGTTGCTGGTTGAGCTACTGAAGCGTTCGCTGCAATATGTGCTTCTTTTGCTTGTTCCGCAGCAAGTTTGGCAAGGCGACGGCGTTCACGAGGGTCATTTGCAACGCGAGTCACAGGAGCTTCAGGTGGTGTTAACGGTAACACTGGTGCAGGTTCTGCTTCCTGAGTTGGCTTCTGTGAAGGAAGAACAGCATCACGTGTAACAGGACGCTTTTCTTCAACCACAACAGTTTCTACTGCAATACTACTTGCGTATTGTTCAGCGAACTTTTGTAATGCACGGTTGAACGTTGTGACTAAACCAAATTGTTCAATCAAAATTGTGCAATCTTCACCATAGATATGGCGAATCAGACCACCAATAGTATATTGCCCTAAGGTTGGTATCTGCGAGTGCGCAATTTTAGGTGCTGGCTTTTGATTAGTATGCCCGCCACCATGATGCGAACGGCGACGTGAACGAGGATCGTTACTTGCACGTTTTACAGGCGCTACTTGAGTTGATGGCTCAACAACAGCAGTTTCTTCAACTTCTGGCTGTGCCGCTTGAGTTGGCTCAACTGTTTCTGCTGTCGCATTTACAGCTTTTACAGACTCAGTGTGAGGCACATCTAACGGTACTTTTTCTGCATTAATTGCAACGATTTCACTTTGACCTTGATCAATATTTACGATCAATGCCGTGTTCATCGCTTCCGCACGTGGTGCATCAACAACGTCCACTTTTACTTGTTGTGGATTAACTGCCGCTTCAGCTGTGACTACTGGAGTTTCATTTAAAACACTTTGGTCACGATGACGGTTTGGTCGGTTCGGACGTTGTTGGTTGTTGCGATCACGACGTGGCAAAGGCGCAGACTCATTCACTGCAGTCTCTTGATGTTGCTGCTGAGCTTCTTGAGGTTGATGACGCTTTTGCTGGCGTTTTTGATCACGTTGTTCTTGACGTTGTTCATGACGTGAAACTTGAGTCACTTCTTCATGCACTTGATTTTGTGGTTCATGTGCATGTGAGTGTTGCTCACGTTGTTCTTTATGTTTGCGCTTCTTCTGGTTTTGATTAGGACGATGAGATTTTTCGTCTTTTTCAAATGTTTCACGTGCTTCTTGTTTTGCTGGTGCTTGTGAAATATAAGCGTTATTGCTTGCAGGAGCAGGTGTTTCTACAGCTGCAGGAGCAGGGATATTCACTTGTCCAAACTGACCACGACTTACTGCGCCGTTATTGATCATTTGCTCAATCGCAGCAGCAGCGTTTTGTGCAGAACGAGATTGATCAGTAGTTTGAGCTTGTTTTTGAACAAATAAGTTCTCTAACCAAGCACAAGGGCTTGCTGATTTCTGTACAGTCGCTTGAGCTGGTTTTGCTTGTGCAGCTTGAGCTTGATGGGCTTTCTTTTGTGGTGCTGTTGCATTTTGTGCAGGAGCAGCTGGATGGCTGTGATCTGCTTCTTCTAAATGCCAATCAGAAGACTCATAACCAAGTTCTTTTTCACTTGAACGAGTTGCTTCAGTACGTTCATAGCTAGATGGGGCAAAGCCATCTGGATTGAACTGGATTTGATAATGTGGTGTTTCCAAGTGCGGGTGAGGCAACACAGTGACACGTACATTTGAAGTTTGTTCAAGATAAACAAGGCTGTGACGCTTTTCATTCAATAAGAACGCAGCGATTTCAACAGGTACTTCAACTTGAACTTCACCTTGGCGTTCACGTAAAGCAATTTCTTCAACTTTACGCATAATCGAAAGTGACAGTGAACGTAAGTCACGAACCATTCCTGTGCCATGACAGCGTGGGCACACATAACCTGTCGCTTCTTCTAAAGAAGGACGTAAGCGTTGACGGCTCATTTCCATCAGACCAAAACGTGAAAGTTGACCGAACTGGATACGTGCACGATCGCTTTGTGTCGCTTCACGTAATTTCGCTTCAACCATACGTTGGTTGCGATCTTTGGTCATGTCGATGAAATCGATCACAACTAAACCGCCAATATCACGTAAGCGAAGTTGACGCGCAATTTCTTCAGCTGCTTCTAAATTGGTATTTAATGCAGTTTCTTCAACATCGTGACCACGCGTTGATTTCGCTGAGTTAATATCAATTGAAACTAAAGCTTCAGTTTGATCAATCACAATTGAACCACCTGAAGGAAGTTTTACTTCACGTTCATAAGCGGTTTGGATTTGACTTTCAATCCCGAAGTGAGCAAATAAAGGCTCATTCAAGGTATAAGTTTTTAACTTATCAAGCTGACGTGGCATTACTGCTTTAACAAAGTTATACGCTTCGTTATATGCTTGCTCGCTATCAATCAAGATTTCTGCAACGTCATCACGTAAGTAATCACGAATAGCACGCGTCACTACCCCTGCTTCTTGGTGAACAAGCATTGGTGATGGACCTGAACTTGCAGAGCTTTGAATTTGAGCCCAAAGATCCAACAAATGTTGTAAATCCAGTTGAAGTTCTTCTTGGGTGCGACCGATACCTGCGGTACGAACAATGACGCTCATGCCACGAGGTACATTTAGAGAAGATAAAATTTCTTTTAGTTCTTCACGCACAGAACCTGAAATTTGACGGCTGATACCACCACCTTTCGGGTTGTTTGGCATAAGAACTAAATAACGACCTGCAAGAGAAATAAAGGTAGAGAGGGCAGCACCTTTGTTGCCACGCTCTTCTTTCTCAACTTGAACGAGTAGTTCAGTGCCTTCGGTGATCAGTTCACGAATGTTAGAAGTTTGACGAGGATCTGCTTTGAAATACGAGTTTGCAATCTCTCGCATTGAAAGGAAACCTTGACGCTGAGCGCCATACTCGACGAAAACCGCTTCTAAAGATGGTTCAACGCGAGTGACGTGACCTTTGTAGATGTTTGATTTTTTTTGTTCACGAGTACGGTTTTCTAAATCGAAATCGTAAAGGCGATTACCAGTGATAAGTGCAACGCGAACTTCTTCGGCGTGGGTTGCATTAATCAACATACGTTTCATGGGTGTGACACCTAATAGTGATGCACACAAACAACAAGCTCAATACTTTTGAGCAAACATCAAATTGACGCGATCAAGACTCAGAGACTACTTTTATTTGCGAAGCTCTGAAACCACTGACTGTAAATTTCCAGTTTGGGCTTTGATACGGTTGTTTCGATGTTGGCAATACTGCTTCTATCTTTGGTCTGTTGATATTTCATCTCTGTCTTGCATCTGAGAAATATGGTAAGACCCCGACATAATCAAAGTTTCCTGTACGCTTCACTGGCGGGTGAGCGGTGCATTGGATGGTGACTTTCACTGTCATTAAGCATTGAAGTCGATCCATCTGGAAGTCTTGATACGGAATGATCATCGTATCACTGCTTAGCAGTTCCAATGCATCAACGCTTTAGCCTGAATGCGACATCAGGGAGCAAATTGTCTGATGTGGATCAGTTTACGTTTAATAACCAACAAATTGCTGGCGACATATTTTTTCTGAGCAAACTGCATGTGCTGATGCACAATTAAACGCAACAGTTTGTCATTTTGCCGATATAATAAGCCTTCGGCGTCGGCATAATTCTTTAGGACCTATCCGAGTTGTTGGTGAAGATCTCATCGATTTAAAATTTTATCTAAATAAAATTTCTGATTTGATGCTCACTTACGGTGGTATCCGTGCGCTGAATATATCAAAC
The DNA here is from genome assembly GCF_015351505.1 of Acinetobacter sp. SK-43. Lineage (NCBI taxonomy): Bacteria > Pseudomonadati > Pseudomonadota > Gammaproteobacteria > Moraxellales > Moraxellaceae > Acinetobacter > Acinetobacter sp. SK-43. Next base: position 75,820 of record NZ_JADKPY010000084.1, on the reverse strand, counting down.
CTTGCGGCATCTGCCTATGGGCTAAGTTTAGGTTTCTTGTGAAATAACTTAGCTAAATGATCATTTTTTAATCGTATTTAGCAAATCTTGGATGAATCGAACGTATGAATTCTACACAACAATGGCAAAGTGTCACTTGGTTTGACGTGGATGAGCATCAAGAAGGGCAGCGAATCGATAATTTTTTATTTACCCGATTAAAAGGTGTTCCTAAAAGTCGAATCTATCGTTTGATTCGTGAAGGACAGGTTCGGGTCAACAAAAAAAGAATAAAAGCAGAAACACGACTGAGTATTGGTGACCAAATTCGAGTTGCGCCGATTCGTTATGAACAAAAAGATGAAACCGATGCACCCGTGAGTGATGGTGTAGCACAAAGTTTACTCAGCCGTGTGGTTTACGAAGATGAAGGCTTATTAGTGGTGAATAAACCATCTGGTATTGCAGTTCATGGTGGTAGCGGGGTTGCATATGGCTTGATTGAAGCCATGCGTGCTGCGACAGGCAAAAAATATTTAGAATTGATTCATCGTATTGACCGTGATACCTCCGGTCTAGTGATGATTAGTAAGAAGCGAAGTACCCTCAAGTTACTTCAGGATCTATTGCGAGAGCATAAGATTAAGAAGACCTATGCAGCAATCGTCAAAGGGCAAGTGAGTTTGGATCAGCAATTGATTGATGCGCCTTTGCTTCGTTATGAACTTGCGAATGGTGAGCGACGTGTCCGTGTCACTAAAGAAGGTAAACCGAGCAAGACGGAATGGAAGGTGATTGAGCGATTTGAAGCCGCAACATTAGTCCACGCTTCACCTTTATCTGGTCGTACGCATCAAATTCGTGTACATGGTCTAAGTATCGGGCATCCTTTGATTGGGGATGATAAGTATGGTCACAATACAGCTTATACAGGTCCTGAAGCACGCCGTTTATGCTTGCATGCAATGCGCTTAGATATTCCGAACTACCCAACCATCGAAGCACCAATGCCTGAAGATATGCAACAGGTGATTAATGAGTTGAGAAAGCAAAAATGAGTCAGAATGTTGAATTAGTCATTTTTGATTGGGATGGGACGTTGTTTGACTCGGTTGGGCAAATCGTGGCAAGTCTGCAATACGCAGCACAGCAGTTTGAACAACCGCTTACCGATGATGCTGCAAAGAGTATCATTGGTTTAGGCTTACCTGAAGTCATGCAAATTTTATTTCCACAGGTTCCGCATTTACAGCAAGATATTTTGCAATGCTATGCAGATCATTATGTTGCCAACTCTAAAGGTGATGCTTGGTTTACGGGTGTTGCTGAACTTTTGCTAGAGTTAAAACAGCAAGGTTTCAAACTTGCTGTGGCGACAGGTAAAAGTCGTAAAGGTTTAGATCGAGTTTTGAGCCAAACCAATAGCCATCACATTTTTGATATTACCCGCGCAGCTAGTGAAACTAAGTCAAAACCAGATCCGCTGATGTTGCAGGAAATACTCACGGAAATGGATGTGGCTGCTGAATCTGCAATTATGGTAGGTGATACCAGTTATGATCTTGAGATGGCTCAAAATATTGGCATGCCTCGAATTGGGGTGAGTTATGGTGTGCATACTGTTGAAACATTAGTACAGTATCAACCTTTGACGATTGCAAATGATGTGGCGGAGTTGCATCAGTATTTGCGCAATCACTTAGCTGAGTCTGCTTTAACTGAAAGTTAAACAACAAAAATCATTTGAGACGACATAGATAGGGATTGATCAATCCCTATCTTCAATAATAAAAATAGGGAAAGTATGAGTCGTTCCATTCGTTTACTTCATTTATTACAACTGCTTAGAGAATACCGTTATCCTGTTACTGCACAGGCGCTAGCCGAACGTCTTGAGGTTAGCCAACGCACTTTATATCGAGATATTGAAACACTACGTGAGCAAGGCGTCAGTATTGATGCTTCGGCAGGACTGGGATTTCAGCTAAAAGAAGATTTTCTTTTGCCGCCAATGACTTTAAATGAAACTGAAATTGAAGCAATTTTTCTTGCGTTGAATTGGTTAAAAGACATTCCTGATCAAGCACTGAAAGCGGCATCAACCTCCGTGTTAGCTAAACTGAATGCAGTTTTACCTCAGCACTGTCAGCATTTGCTAGAGCAGACGACCTTGAGGTCGATTAATACATGGTTGCCTGTCGATGAAATGCTCGTTGAGCAAGTGCGTTTAGCTATCCGCCAACAAGTAAAAATCCTCGTGGATTATGCAGATGAGCAACAACGAATAAGTACAAGAATGCTTTGGCCTTTTGCTTTAGGATATTTTAATGATCGTATTGTGTTAGCAGCATGGTGTGAGTTACGCGAAGGGTTTCGACACTTTCGTATCGATAGAATACGTGAGTTAAGTTTGACCCAAGTCCATTATCCACAATTCAAACAGCAATTATTTCAACAATGGTGGGTTCAAGAAGTGTGTGAATCGACTACTGACAAAAACTGACAATCAAAGCGATTAAATTTAAATAAAACCAATAAACAAGGAAATACAAAAATGGCACTTAAACTTTATACCAATAGTTTTTCACGCGGTGTGGTCGTGGATTGGCTACTACTAGAACTCGGAATTGAATGTGAGCGTATTGAGGTTGCATTTAAAACTGAAATGAAAACACCAGAATATTTGCAGATGAATCCTTTTGGTAAAGTACCTGTTCTGGTTGATGGTGACATTGTTATTTATGAATTGGGTGCAATATGTGCCTATTTAGCTGATAAATTTATCGATAAAGGACTAGCACCTGCACTCAACGATCCCAAACGAGGTTTATATTATCGTTGGTTGTTCTTTATCTCAGGACCATGGGAAGCGGCAGCGACAGATCGAATGTTGGGTATAAATGAGGTTACACCTGAGCAGAAATCTTCGATTGGTTATGGTGACTACCAAGATGCTTATCATGCTTTTGTGGTTGGATTGAATGAAGCAGCTCCTTTTTTATGTGGAGAACAATTCACCGCTGCTGATGTGTTAGTTGCAGCAATGCTATTTTGGCAGTTGAAAATGGGTGAAGTACAGTCGCATCCTACGATTGAGCGATATTTACAGAGTGTTAGTCAGCGCCCAAGTTATCAGAAGTTTGCTGAATTCTTTAGTAATGCTTAAGCCCAAACATCAAAAAAGCCGACAACTCGGCTTTTTTTATTTTTTCAGCTTGCATAAAGTGCAAATTGATCAAGTGCAAAAACTTGTCGAATCTCTTCCAAAAATTGTTCGGTCGCTTGATTGGGGGGATTTTTATTAAACGCCATAAATACATCCAAACTGGGCAATGGCTTAGCTAAGGGTTTTACAATGACTTGATCAGTCGCTAGGGCTTCCATATAGGATGGCAGAATTGCACAGCTCACACCTGAGTTTACCGCTTGAATGCAATCCACTATATGATTGGTTTCATGGATGGTTTTGAACTGAATTTTATTAAATTCAATATATTGCAAAATCGTTTTCGATAAGGGTTGTGACAATTTATTAGAAAGGATGGTTAACTCTAACTCTTTTAATTGCTCAAGTTTAATTTCTTCAAATTTAGCAAAAGGATGTTGTTTCGGGAGCATAAATACAAGAGGCTCTTTCAAAACTAACTGACTGGCAAAAGTATCATTTTGAAAATCTTGATTAATAAAAATAATGTCTAAATCACCTTTTTTTAATTCAGTGATTTGGTCAGTTTCTTTTAGATTGAGTGTACAAATTTGTAGTTTTGGAATTTTCACGCGTAAACGTGGCAAAATATAAGGAAAAATACGGATTTCTGCTGAAGGAACGAATCCAATTCTAAGACATTGAACTTTTGCAGCAGCAACTTGTCGCGCCATTGTCACTGCTTTATCTGCTTGAGTGATCGTTAAACGTGCCTGCTCTAGAAAAACGTGACCTTCATCTGTCAACTCTACTTTTCGTTTGGTTCTATGAAATAATTGAACACCAATATCATCCTCTAAGTCTTTGATTTGTTGACTTAAAGAGGGCTGTGCTGTGTGAAGCTTAATTGCTGCTTTACTAAAACTTAGCTCTTCGGCAACGGTGATGAAGTAACGTAAATGTCGTAATTCCATAAGACGAATCCAAGTGTGCCTTATTCTAGTTTTAGAAAGATTGATAATGGGTGAAACTGGCGTAAGACTATATCATAGCTGTTTTTATGACCGATGTGCTCAGTTTTGAGATAGAAAAAATGTATTAAAAACCTAAAATTGTGACTTAATCTGATCATGATAAAAAATTGAACCTTTATATAAATTTATGTTGACTCATTAGGTGAAAATCAGCATAACTAAATGGGTTCTACGAGGACTAAAGTGCATGAATTGAAATGCATTCAAACTTCTCAAAATTGATACATTCACGTGAGATGGAAAACGTTAAAGTAGAAAGCTATTTATCTGATAAATAGATCACCATCGCTGCTTGAGATGATTAAATTCCACTATAGAAGAAGTACATGAAAGATAAGCCGACATTAACTTACCAATTGCCGACCCAATCTTGCTTGAGCCATACTTTTGGGAAACCACCATTTCCTCATGAGGCTTCTGACCATTGTGGTTTTGATCGTTTTTATAATATTGAAAAACGTGATCCACCATTTGATCGAACACGCTTGTTTAAATGGCTTGCAACACGGAAGTCATATACGTGGAACGTTGATCGATATCACGAGCAAAATCTACGAAATCAGATGCTTGAGTTACCTCAAAATCGACCACATGCTGATTTAAATGACTGGAAAATTTGGTTCGTAGGGCATGCAACGGTATTGATCCAAATCGGTCGTTACAATTTCCTGACGGATCCCGTTTGGTGTGAGTATGTGAGTCCTCAGCAGGGGCGTGGTCCGCAACGTGTTTGCCCTGCAGGTATTGCTTTGGAACACTTGCCTTGGATTCATGGTGTGTTGTTAAGTCATAACCATTATGACCATATGGATATAGCCAGTTTAGAATGGTTGCATCAAAAATTTACGATGCCAATCTATACTGGGCTTGGTAATGGATATTATTTGCCTAAACACTTTCATGTTATTGAGATGGATTGGTGGCAAGAAATTCCGTTTCATGATGAATTAAAAATTGCTTATACACCTGCACAGCATGCCTCTGGTCGTGGCGTGCGTGATCAAAATCGGGCCTTATGGGGTGGTTTTTCATTATTGGCAAAAACAGGACATTGTTTCTTTGCTGGTGATACGGGATATTCTCCGCATTTTAAAAAGATTCATGAGCGTTATGGTGATGCCCGTGTAGCTCTATTACCAATAGGGGCTTACGAACCACGTCAATTGATGCGTTTTGTTCATATGAATCCACAAGATGCTTTTCATGCACACTTAGATCTACATGCCCACCGATCATTGGCGATTCACTATCGAACTTTCCAGCTCACCGATGAAGACCGTGATGCACCTGAACATGAGTTGCAACAAGCAATGAAGTCCTCGTCAAAATTGGTCAATCCATTTTATTGTATAAGAGAAGGACATTTTATTCGTGCTTGATCTGTTTGAGAGCATCAATACACCACAATGCAATAATTGAAAGGCTAATCAATCCTAGATTCATGACGACAGGATTAAATGCTTGGTAAATTCGGTTTGGGTAGATCAATAAAACGAAAAAAAATAACCCAATCAAACTGATAATATTTAGCCAGTGTAAATACCGCTGCGTAAACAATAAAAACATAAAACCGAAGATAATTTCAGCGATCCCTGAAAGTGAAATGATCCAGAAGATGTACTCTGAAGTTAAGCCCATGTATTGCCAAATGTATTGTTCATCTTCTACTTTAAAAATCAATTTTGGAAATAAACCCTGATAAATCCATAGTAAGGCAATCATCCATTGACTGAATTTCAAAATACGTTGATGGGTTTGGATTAATTTATTCATGAGACCATATCATCAGTTAAAAAATGCGCCGCGATTTCAGGTGTCATTCTGTAGCATTGTTCAGTCTTGCCAAAAAGACGATAACGGTTGAGCGCAATTCGTCGGTATCCAAAATCTCGGATCACTTTGGGAATAAACTGAGTGTACTGAAGTGTTGAATATGGAAAAGATAAGTGCTTAATGATTCTGATAAATGCAGTTGATTCTGTATATAGTTTTCCATGCTCTACTAATACCATTGTTTCAAAATGATCAGTAGGAAGTTGATATATCGTTAAAATACGTTGACCTATTGGTGACTGAACTGATGCTAACTTGAATTGAAGTTGAGGATCATTTTTCACCATGAAATCTGCCCATGCAGAGCATAATACACAATGAGCATCAAACAAGATGATGCTATTGGTTTGGATTATATGATCGAGTGAAGTAGTCATTGTTATTATTTTCCTGATTCATTGTTGTGATCATAGTTCAAAATCCAGCATAAAAAAATGAAGAACCATAAAAGGTTCTTCATTTCTTCATTTTAAGAGGATTTAGGCAAGATCAAATCGATCTGCATTCATCACTTTTACCCAAGCTTTCACAAAGTCTTTAACGAACTTTTCTTTATTGTCATCTTGAGCGTAGACTTCAGAATAGGCACGTAAAATCGAGTTCGAACCGAAGACTAAGTCAACACGACTTGCAGTCCATTTAACTGTACCTGTGTCACGTTCAACGATGTTGTAACTATTTCGACCAGTTGGCTTCCAGTTGTATTTCATGTCTGTCAAATTCACAAAAAAGTCATTGCTCAGAACACCTACTCGATCGGTCAATACACCTTGAGGATTATCGCCATAATTTGCACCTAACACACGCATACCACCGATCAATACGGTCATTTCAGGTGCTGTTAAACCTAAAAGTTGAGCCTGATCTAACAACAACTCTTCAGGCGTTACATCATAGTGTTGTTTCTGCCAATTACGGAAACCATCATGCAATGGTTCTAATGGCTCAAAAGAGTAAACATCAGTTTGTTCAGCTGTTGCATCGCCACGACCTGCAGCGAATGGTACAGTGATGTTGACACCTGCTTTATGAGCGGCTTGTTCGACCGCAGCAGTACCACCAAGTACGATCAGATCTGCAAGGCTCACTTTTTTAGCCAAACTCGCTTGAATTGACTCTAAAACTGAAAGGACTCTTTGTAAACGTTCTGGTTCGTTAGCTACCCAATCTTTCTGCGGAGCTAAACGGATACGTGCACCATTTGCACCACCACGGAAGTCCGAACCACGATAGGTACGCGCGCTGTCCCATGCTGTTGTAATAAGATCTGAAGCAGAGAGCCCACTTGCAAGTAACTTCGCTTTAAGTTCTGCAATTTCACTATCTGTCAAAGTGTAGTCCACTGTTGGGATAGGATCTTGCCAAATCAAATCTTCTTGTGGAACATCAGGTCCTAAATAACGGCTTTTTGGCCCCATATCACGGTGGGTTAACTTAAACCATGCACGAGAGAATACTTCAGCCAAATAAGCTGGATCGCGATAGAAACGTTCAGAAATTTTACGATATTCTGGATCAATTTTGAGTGCCATATCGGCATCAGTCATGATCGGGTTTCGGCGAATATTCGGATTGTGGGCATCAACAGGTTTATCTTCTTCTTTAATATTAATCGGTTCCCATTGATGAGCACCTGCAGGGCTTTTACGCAGTTCCCAATCATAGGTAAATAATAAATAGAAGAATTCATTGTCCCATTTGGTTGGATGTGTTGTCCAAGCGCCTTCGATTCCACTGACCATGGTATTTGCACCATTACCCGTACCTTCAGAGTTGTGCCAACCTAAACCTTGGAACTCGACATCAGCGCCTTCAACATCAGCACCTAGATTTTCTGCTTTACCATTACCGTGTGCTTTACCAACAGTATGACCACCAGCTGTTAATGCGACTGTTTCTTCATCATCCATTCCCATACGATCAAATGTGGTGCGCATATCTTGAGCTGTTTTCAGTGGATCAGGTACACCATCAACACCTTCAGGATTTACGTAAATTAAACCCATTTGTACAGCTGCAAGTGGATTCTCTAATGAAGTACGATCTTGATCATTTTCATAACGATTTTTGGTTGCATCCAACCATTTTTTCTCGCTTCCCCAGTACACGTCTTTTTCAGGTGCCCAAATGTCGACGCGACCACCAGCAAAACCAAAAGTTTTCAACCCAGCAACTTCATAAGCTACTGTACCAGCTAGTACGATTAAATCGCCCCATGAGATTTTGTTGCCATATTTACGTTTAATTGGCCAAAGCAAACGGCGGCCTTTATCTGTGTTGACATTATCTGGCCAGCTATTAAGAGGAGCAAAACGTTGATTACCTGTGTTCGCTCCACCGCGACCATCCTGTTTACGATAGCTACCTGCAAGATGCCAAGCGGTACGAACCATCATGCCAACATAACTGCCCCAATCGGCTGGCCACCAGTCTTGACTGGTATTAATTAATTCTCGTAAATCTTGTTTAACGGCTTCTAGATCAAGTTCAGAAAATGCTTTTGCGTAATCGAAATCAGGATCCATGGGATCAGTTTTCTTATCATGTTGATGCAAAATGTCGAGGTTTAGTGCATTTGGCCACCATGCCATTGGTCCACCATGAACCTCGGTATTACCACCATGAATGACAGGACATTGTCCTGAAGTCGTTGTATTTGATTGTACTTTATTGTCTTGGCTCATGATCTTTCTCCAGCAAAGTGACCTGTGAGCGAAGTCACTTTTACTATTTACCGTTCAAAATGATGAATGCTTTAATGATCCTTTACACAAATTGGGTATCGATCTGGGTGATGCCTAAATTTGATTGCATATGAATCAATTCACACTCTTTGTACTTTTACTCTAGGTTTGTGAAACCTTTTTTTCCAATGGATTAAAGTTGATGTCTTAAATGCTTTATTCGATTGAAGCTGATTAAATCTTAAACTTGAAATGTCGAAGTGTAGAGATGATATTTGTATTTTTTTATAAAAATCATTTAAAAATATATATTTACAATTTCTGTTTTTTTGGAGGAGTCGATATAGTTTATCTAAAGTTCATAATTATAAATCGCTTTAAATCCGTCAAAGCATAACAATTTTCATGTAGTAGTTCTGTAAATTGTGCTCAGTGTATCCAGTTTCTTAGACTCTGTTGATGGTCTGTAAGCAAACGGGATTTGGCAAAATTTTATGTTATTTTCGGATAAATGAAATGATTGGGAATAGCAAATGAAGAAAGTTGCGTTTGGTGTTGGTTTAACAATAACTATTCTAACGGGATGTGTTTCATCTCCTCAAAGTCAGGAGCGGTAAGCAAGCAATTCAAATTTACTCTCAGTTGAGTTTGTTGGGAATAGTTCATATAAAGTCCCACAACAACAAGGTACAGTGCGTTTGTATGCTTTAGAAAAACGTATGGCTGATGCACCTGCCACTTTGATTCAAGAAAAAAAGGTTCAGGTTTCGCAGATTCCGTTTACGGTTGAATTTGCTATTCCTCAGACGCATCGTGAGCATATTCAACCCGCTGTGAAGGACAATGCAGAGCTCACTTATTATGTTACTTGGGAAGCTGACGCAGCTAATCCAGTGACTAAAGATACAATTATGATTGATTATGATCGACAGTTTCCATGCGTAAGCTTGGGTGCAGGTAAACAACAAGTACTTTTACGTGATCGCCAATAATAGTGAATCTTCTGAATAGGAACATAGGGATATGTTTTGAAGCGTTTAACTATTTTATTCTTTCAAAGAGAAAGGATGATCCAATCAGATCATCCTTTTTGTTTTTTGTGTATTGATTTAAGCATTCAACATACGATTTGATTTCACCATGTCAGCTAAACCATGTGTTCTGAAATAATGTTCTAACCAACTTTTTACAATCAGTGGGTTATTCATTTTCAGTACTTCATCCAAAAGTTGTTTGGCATCGCTCATTGGAACATGACAAATTGCTTTTCGAACACGCAAGATATTACTTGAACTCATTGAAAGCGTATTAAAGCCCATCGCCATCAATAAAATCGCAGATAAAGGATCACCTGCCATTTCGCCGCACACACTGACGGGTTTTTGATGGATGTGGCAGTCTTCAACTAAACGACTTAATGCACGCAAAACTGATGGATGAAAATGCGAATAAACGTTTGCAACATGAGGGTTGTTTCGATCGACTGCAAGTAAGTACTGGGTCAAATCGTTAGAACCGACAGAGAAGAAATCAACTAGCTCGGCAAACTCACTGATTTGAAAGAGGACACTAGGTACTTCGACCATAATTCCGATTTTTGGTCGAGTGATTTTAACTTGTTCTTCTTCTTGAACCGCAATCCAATCACGTTCCAATAAATAAAGAACTTCCTCAACTTCACTGACGCTTGTCACCATCGGCAATAAAATATGTAAGTTATTTAGACCAATACTCGCTTTTAACATCGCGCGAATCTGTGCAGAGAAAATCTCAGGATGGTCTAAGGTAAAACGCAAACCACGCCAACCTAAAGCAGAGTTTTCTTCTTCAATGCTGAAATAAGGCAAGTCTTTATCCGCACCAATATCGAGGGTACGCATAATCACTGGCTTATTTGCAAAGTGGCTTAGCTGTTGACGATAGATAGCACGTTGTTCTTCTTCACCTGGAAAGCGCTCACGAAGCATAAAAGGAATTTCACTACGGTATAGTCCGACACCTTTTGCACCACGTTGCACACCACGGACAACATCAATCATCAAACCTGTGTTGACGAATAGAGGAATTGATACACCATCAGGGGTAATTGCATCCTTGGTTTCATATTGCTTTAAGTCTTTCGCAATTTGTTCTTCTTCTTTTTGGACTTCTTTATATCGTTGGCGCAATCGACGTGGCGGATTAACGAAGACTCGACCTTGATAAGCATCGACGATCATTTCAATGTCATCAAGTGTGGTGATTGGTAATTCAGTGACGCCAACAACTGTTGGAATACCAAGCGCACGAGCCACGATCACCATATGTGAATTGGCAGCACCTTCAGAAGTAACGATTGCCGCAATATTATCAACAGGTAATTCAACCAGAGCAGCCGTACTGATTTCTTCACCAATCAGGATGCTGTCAGGGCTTAGCTCTCGATGACTCGAATCGGCTTCTTGCAAACATGCCAAAATTCGACGACCTAGGTCTTTTAAATCTGAAACACGTTCACGCAGATAGTCATCTTCCATTTGCGCAAACAACGCAATATGTTTATCAATAACTTTACGGACAGCACCTTGTGCCCAACTTCCAGCTCGAATGTGGTCTTTAATTTCACTTGGTAATGCATTTTCATCCAACATTCTCAAGAACACACTAAATAAAGCACGTTCTTCAGACATGAGTGAGTCTTGCATTTTTTCATCTAAGGATTGAATTTCCTTACGTACAGAGGCAATCGCTTGATCAAGAAGTTCGAGCTCCTCACTAATATCTTCTGCTTCTCGATCTGGAATTACCGTAAGATCAGCAGGAGGGTAGAGCACAATTGCACGTCCTAGCGCGACACCGCCTGCACCTGAAACACCTTGGAACGTTTTGTATGTTGAGCCACTAGTAGGCTTACGGAAAACATCAATATTACCAACGGCATGTGCATGTGCAATTACGCCAGAAAGCTGAGCACAAAGCGTCACGAGGAATGATTCAGCTGCTTCACTAAAGTCTTGAGGTTCTTTATTTTGAACAACTAAAACGCCCATAACCTTACGGCGATACATGACTGGTACGCCAAGGAATGAGTTAAATAGCTCTTCACCTGTTTCAGGTAAATAAGCAAATCGGTCATGCTTAGGAGCATTGTCAAGGTTAACGATTTCTTCGCGTTGTCCAACTAAGCCGACCAGACCCTCACCAATATTTAATGAGACATGTCCAACTGCTTCAGGTTTAAGACCTTTTGAAGCCATCAACACATAGCGTTTATTACGTTCATCCAATAGGTAAATCGAGCAAACATCTACATGCATCGCCTCAGCCACATGGTTGACCATAATGTCCAAGGAGTCATGCAAACTGACGGACGCATTGATTTCTTGCACAATGCGTCTAAGCGTGTCGAGTTGCATGTTTGACATGGATGTTTACTCCAATTTATAAATCGTTATGAACCTAGTTATAACAGCTCTCTAGTCAAAAATCATTGCTTAAAGTGATGATTTATTGATGTTTAGCGTTGAGGTAGTTGCAAACACAACTCCATCATGGCTTTACGGTAAACATCACGTTTGAAATTCACCACTTGACCTAATGGATACCAATAACTCACCCATTGCCATTCATCAAATTCGGGTGGGTCGGATAGGTTTAACTGAATATGATGCGGCGACGCCGTTAACTTCAGTAAAAACCACTTTTGTTTTTGTCCAATACATACGGGATCTGAATCTGACCGAATGTACCGATGTGGCAAACGATAACGCAGCCAACCTTTAGTTTGCGCTATAATCTGGACGTGTTCGGGCAATAAGCCGACTTCTTCTCTCAGTTCACGATAAAGTGCCTGTTCAGGGGTTTCTCCAAACTGGATACCTCCTTGTGGAAATTGCCAAGCATTGTGACCAATGCGCTTTGCCCATAAGACTTGTCCGTCATCGTTTGCCAAAATGATCCCGACGTTGGGTCGGAAACCTTCTGAGTCGATCATTTGGCTACCTAAATTTTGTCTATATCGTTGACTTTGATCTCGGGGACAGTCACTCTTCACGTCCAACTCGAAAAAGGTCAAAGTAAAATGTTTAAAATTGCTATGATCTTAACGAATTTCTATCGACTAGCGGAGATAGATTTACATTTTTTTTCTTAATTTTCAGTTTAAACGAGAAATTCTATGCAATTGGCTTTGTTTGATTTAGATCATACCCTGTTAAATACTGACTCTGACCATTCTTGGGGTGAATTTTTGGTCAATGAAGGTTTGGTAGATCCAGTTCATCATCGTCAAATGAATGACAAATTCTATGAAGATTATAAAGCTGGGCAACTTGATCCGATTGCCTACAATGAATTTGTATTCCAATTTTTAACTCAGCATGACAATACTTATTTAACTGAGTTACATCAGTTGTTTATGCAGAAAGTTATTCGTCCTAAAATGCGCCCTAAAGGTTTTGATGCAATCAAAAAACATCAAGATTTAGGACATGCGATTGTCGGGATAACTGCGACAAGTGATTTTATTACTGCACCGATTTTTCGTGAATTTGGTATTACTGAAATTATTGCGACAAATGCTGAAGTTGTAGACGGGAAATATACCGGTAAAGTGACTGGAATTCCTTGTTATCAAAAAGGCAAGCTTGCACGTTTGGATCAGTGGTTGGCTGGGCGAACAGTAGCTGAGTCATGGGCATATTCTGATTCGATTAATGATCGGTTCTTACTTGAGTATGCAACTCATGCAATTGCGGTAAATCCTGATGACCGCTTAGAAAAATTGGCAAAAGAACAGGATTGGGACATTCAAGACTGGTCGATTTAAGTTTCTGAATTTAGTTGTTTAAAAATAGACGTTGTAATGACGTCTATTTTTTTATTTTTGATAAAGATGATATTGAATAAAAACATTGAATTAAGCTGGTATCAAGATTATAAGAATATAAAATTTTATTTAAAAAATGATGAGGGGATAATGCCAAAAACACCACAAATTAAGTTACCAAAACAACTTTGGAATGATGAAACGATTGATTTGACACGTCATAGTTATCAGGGGAAATTACTCAATAAAAGCGAAGGCTTTAAATTAGGTAAAGCTCAACGGAAAAAAATTCCACGCGAACAACTATCACAATTATCTGAACGCCCAAAGGGAACAACAGCACTCACGATTTATGATTGGAGCAATCAAGGACGTTTAGAATTGCTTAAACCAATTCGTGCAAAACGTATGAGCGTTTCACCATTTACCTTTTATCGTGGTATGCCTTCCTTAATGCTATTTGATCAAGCTTGGGAGCAGTCGAACTCTGGTTTATTTCAACAGATTTGTGGCGATTGTCATTTGAGTAATTTTGGTGGCTTTGCTAGTCCAGAACGTAACTTATTATTTGGTATTAATGATTTTGATGAGACTTTGGTTGCGCCATTTGAATGGGATTTAAAACGTTTAGCCACTAGCTTTGTGATTGCTGCACGTGATATTGATCTAGCAGATAATGTAGGATTAAAAGCAATTAAAACAATGCTGAACAGCTACCGTCAGCATCTACTGGAAAATACGGAACTTTCACCATTACAAGTGTGGTACGAAAAAGTTGATGCCAGTACCTTGTTAGAAAATACTGAATGTCGAAAGCTAAGAAAGAAGCGTGCGAAGCATCTTGATTCTGCACAAAAAAGAAATGCATATTCTGTTTTGCCTAAGCTCACGCAAAAAGATGAAGATACAGGATTCCGCCATTTCGTGGATGATGCGCCATTATTATGGCATCCAAATTCAGATGAACCATTTAGCAAAGATGTAGATATCTTCTTCAAACAATATCGTGAATCTTTGAAATATGATCGCCAAGTGCTCTTTGATCGTTATCAACGCACTGATGTAGCGTTGAAGGTAGTCGGAGTCGGAAGTGTTGGGACACGATCAGCTATCGCATTATTCCAGGATGCGGATCGTGAACCATTAATTTTACAAATGAAAGAAGCCAATCCTTCTATTCTTAGTCCGTTATTTTTGGACAAAGTGATACATGAGGGTGAGCGTGTAGTGCATGGTCAGCAACTCATGCAAGCCGCTAGTGATATTTTCCTAGGTTTCTCTTCAACACTTGATCAACATTTCCATGTGCGCCAATTGCGCGATATGAAAATTTCAGTTGATCTGAGTGATATGGATGATGAATATTTTTATGAATATGCTGAAAGTTGTGGTTTGGCTTTAGCTCATGCTCACGCTAAGGCTGGAAATGCTGATGTATTGATGGGATATCTTGGTGAGGGTGGTACGATTGTAGAGGTATTGCAATCGTATGCAGAAGCTTATGCAGAACGTAATCTAAATGACTATCAGCAATTTATGAATGAAGTTGCTGATGGTAAGATTCAGCTCGCTGGAGATGATGCGCTGTAACAATAAGTATGCTGCTACAGATGATATGAAATAATTCGAAAGGTTAGAGAAAAATGTTTAATAAAATTATGTCTGGTTTGGGTCTTCAAGGCGTGACTGTAGAAACACGTTTACAGAATCCAAACTTGCAAGCAGGTGAGACACTGCATGGGGAAATTAGTTTCAAAGGGGGATCTTCTGATAAAGAAATTAATGGTCTTTATTTACAATTGATGACGATAGCAGAAGTAGAATCTGGTGATCATGAGTTTAATCAACCTTTGGTTTTACAAGAATGGTTAGTGAATTCGAGATTCTTATTACCTGCACATCAGGCTCATTCTTTCCCATTTAGTATCCAATTGCCTTTTGAAACACCAATTACAGAAGTTGCATGTCGTAGAAATGGTGCGCGAGTTTGGATTCAGACTCATATGGATGTTGATTGGGGCTTAGATGCCACTGATCGTGATTATCTAAAAGTATTGCCAACAGCAGCAATGCAAAGCTTTTTACAAGCGATGCAACAGTGTGGTTTTGTTTTATCTACAGTTGATGTCGAAAAAGGACAGCTTACAGCTCGAAACTTTAGATCGACAATTGGCTGCTATCAGGAGTTAGAGTTTGTATCCTCACATATGTTTAGTGGCTTTAATGAGGTAGAAGTTTCATTCGTCGCAGAAGCACAGCAAACCCATATCATGTTAGAAATTGATCGTACATTCCGTTCAGATCAATTATTGACGATGACTATTTCAAATCAAAACCTTGATGTGAATCAAATCACACAGCAAATTCGCCGTTTATTACAGATTGCATAATCAAGTTAAAAGCCTCCCATTTGGGAGGTTTTTTGTCATATAACTGTCATCTTTTCTTCTTAAGATAAAACTATGAAAATAAAAATAAATCAGGAAGAATATACTTCTCCTAAGCTTGATGCGTTACTGAAACTAGATCGACAACAACAACACTTAAAAATACTATGGATTATATTGCCCATCTTGATTGTTCTACTGATGTTTGGTTGGCAACAACATCTGTTTACAGCTTGGGTGATTTTGCCGAGTATATGGATGCTGCTGGTCTTTAACCATTTACTGATCATTCGAAGCAGAAGACAAAAACTACAAAAGATTCAAGAGATAAAACTTGACCCTGTTTTTATGCGATCGTTACAACAACTCTATCCGCATATTAGTTTAAAGCAACGTCGTCTGATAGAGGCAGGATTTAAAGATTATCTAGCCCTGCATGCAATTCAACAGCAAGCATATGCAATGCCTTCAAACGCAGTCGATGCCTTATGGCTTGAGATGTTGGAATATCCTGATCAATACAGAAAATTATGCATTCAGACTATTGGCCGAGAGTTGAATCATCATCCTTATGGTGATGAGACTCAACCAGAGCAACAAGCGAAGCAATTATTTGAAGCATGGAAATATAGTTGTATGTTGCATGGATATGATCCTAGAAACACGACGCAAATGCCTCGATTATTTGCAATTGACCAAGCTTTGAATTGGGAGCAGGGACAACACTTTGATTTGGATAAAATGACTAAAGATTATGCAAAATACTTGCAAGAACAGTCGTCCTCATCATCGAGTTGTGGAAGTAGTTGTAGCAGTTGTGGTGGGGATTAAATTTAATCGTTTTTCATCAGTTGAATCAGCTCTTCAGCAGCTCTAGATTGAATCCGCGCTGGATGCCAAACCATACCGAGTTGACGATTCATTTTTAAATTTAAATCGAGTTGTTTTAAATCTTCATTTAGAAAAGTTTTAGGCAAAACCGACCAACCCAAACCTATTGAAACAAGCATCCTGATAGATTCTAAAGGATTGTTACTCATGGTTATTTTAGGTTTTAGACCATTTTTTTCAAACTCTGACAACGTAATTTGACTCGTATAAGTTTGTGCAGCAGGCAAAAGACTAGGATAGGCGATTAAATCTTCAAGATTAAGTTGAGTTTGTTTTGCCAAAGGATGAAAAGGTGCACTCACAAATACTAAGGGGTCATTCCAAATAGTCACGTAGCTGAGTCGATCATCACCTGCTGGGGGTAACGTTAAAAAGGCAAGTTCTAACTCTCCTGCAAGGACTTGTTCATGTGCTTGTTCAGAGTCGACAAAATGCACATCCAAAGTGACTTGAGGAAAAAGTTGAACAAATTTCTTAAGTGGTTCGGCGAGATGATGTAGACCAATATGATGGCTAGTGCCAATTTTAAGGCGACCTTGCACCTGAGTCTGTTCATGGCTAAGTGTGTGGTGAATCTCACCTAATTCATTTAACCATGTCTTTACTTTTGGAAGTAATGAATGTGCAGCATGTGTTGGTTGAATACCTCGACCTGCTGACTCAAATAATTTTACGCCAAAATAATCTTCTAAACTATGAATACGTTTAGTGACAGCAGGTTGAGTGATAAATAATAATTCTGCAGCGATTGAAATAGAACCTGTTTCCATCACTTTCACAAATGCTTCAAAAGCAGCAAGATTCATATTGGCTTTCCATAAGGCGTTTAAATTCGTTGTGTCTGCAACGGATAGGTTCTAGAAACGACTCCATACTTTTTCATGGAAGAAAAATGCAAAGGCTTGCACTGTTGGCTCAAGCAAACTGAGCGTTGCTGCCATGATCAAATTGCCTGTCACTAGATATGCCACCATCATAGCAACAGTGATGTGCATGATGTAGTAACTCAAGGTTTTTTTTAAAGTTCGTTGGTTATTTATCACGAATTTTTGAATATTTGCCATCTGAGTCACCATTTTAAATCTTAATTATTTAAATAATAATCATTATCACTTGTATTGTAAAAAAGAAATTTCAATTGATGATGATTGGATTTATAAATGAATCAACGATAAGTCTTCATCTGAGTGCTAGTTTCTAGTTTTTTATATAATTCAAGCTTATATATCATTTGAAATCCTGAATCATTTGAAAGAGTTTTTTATTCCTAAAAGTTTGTTAATTTATAAAAATGATAAATTAGATTTATGTGAAACGGTTGTTATAATCAAGCTAAGATTACAAATACCCAGTCCTATGGCAAGCACTACGGAGAGCGAAGACATGGCAGGCAAAACATTATATGACAAATTATGGGATGATCATTTAGTCACTGAGCGTGATGATGGATCGTGTTTAATTTACATTGATCGTCATTTATTACATGAAGTGACTAGTCCACAAGCATTTGAAGGTTTACAGCTTGCAGGACGTCAACCATGGCGTTTAAGTGCCAATGTCGCAACACCTGACCACAATGTACCGACCTCTAAAAAAGAGCGTGAACAAGGCATTGCAGGGATTGAAGATGATACTTCTCGTATCCAAGTTCAAACCTTAGATGATAACTGTAAGACCTTTAATATCGTTGAATTTGGTATTAATGATATCCGTCAAGGTATCGCACATGTTGTTGGTCCAGAACAAGGTTTAACATTACCTGGTATGACTGTTGTGTGTGGTGATTCTCACACGGCTACGCATGGTGCATTCGGTTGTTTAGCACATGGTATCGGAACATCTGAAGTTGAGCATGTTTTAGCGACTCAATGCTTGGTACAGAAAAAATCGAAGAATATGCTTGTTCGTGTCGATGGTGTATTAGGTAAAGGTGTCACTCCAAAAGACGTGGTTTTAGCGATTATTGGTAAAATCGGTACAGCGGGTGGCACAGGTTACGCAATCGAATTTGGCGGTCAAGTATTCCGTGATATGTCGATTGAAGGTCGTATGACTGTTTGTAATATGGCGATCGAGGCTGGCGCACGCGTGGGTATGGTTGCTGTAGATGATAAAACCATTGAATATGTAAAAGGTCGTAACTACGCACCTCAAGCAGAGCAATGGGATCAAGCAGTTGCCTACTGGAATACTTTGCATTCTGATACAGATGCTGTGTTCGATGCTGTTGTTGAGTTAAACGGTGCAGAAATTGAACCACAAGTGTCTTGGGGAACTTCACCAGAAATGGTGATTCCTGTATCACAAGCAGTACCGACTTTAGAGCAAGCTAAAGATGACGTGCAACGTAATGATTGGACACGTGCATATCAATATATGGGCTTAAATGCAGGTCAAGCATTGGCAGATATCCAATTAGATCGAGTGTTTATTGGTTCTTGTACAAACTCACGTATCGAAGATATTCGTGCGGCTGCTGAAGTTGTCAAAGGTCGTAAAGTTGCTGCTAGCATTAAACAGGCGATGATTGTTCCTGGATCTGGCTTAGTCAAACAACAAGCAGAACAAGAAGGTTTAGATCAGATTTTCTTGGAAGCAGGTTTTGAATGGCGTGAACCAGGTTGCTCAATGTGCTTAGCGATGAATGCTGATAAATTGCAACCAGGTGAGCATTGTGCATCGACTTCAAATCGTAATTTTGAAGGTCGTCAAGGTAATGGTGGACGTACTCATTTGGTTAGTCCAGCAATGGCAGCAGCGGCAGCAATTGCAGGTCATTTTGTTGATGTTCGTTCATTCTAAAGGAGCTAAATCATGGAAAAATACACTGTAGAACAAGGTATTGTTGCACCTTTAGATCGTGCGAATGTCGATACGGATTTGATTATTCCAAAACAGTTTTTGAAGTCAATTAAGCGCACAGGTTTTGGCGATAACTTATTTGATGAGTTGCGTTATTTGGACGAAGGTTATTTGGGGCAGGACATTAGTAAACGTCCTAAGAATCCAGATTTTGTTTTAAATAAACCGCGCTATCAAGGTTCAACAATTCTATTGGCTCGTACTAATTTCGGTTGTGGTTCTAGCCGTGAACACGCGCCTTGGGCATTAAATGAATATGGTTTCCGTACTGTAATTGCGCCAAGTTTTGCAGATATTTTCTTCAATAATTGTTTCAAAAATGGCATGTTGCCCGTGATCTTGTCTGAAGAGATTGTTGATCAGTTATTTAAAGAGTGCGCTGAAACAGAAGCTTATCAACTTACAATTGATTTAGCTGCACAAGAAGTACGTACTCCGAATGGAGAGGCGTTTAAGTTTGAAATTGATCCATTCCGTAAGCACTGCTTATTAAATGGTTTGGATGATATTGGTTTAACATTACAAGCTGCCGATGATATTCGTCGTTACGAAGAAAAGGCAAAACAACAACGCCCATGGGTGTTTCAAGAGATCCAAGCCTAACTATTTATATTATTTAAATGTAAATATGAAGCGATGTCTTGGAGACATTTTGAACATAACCATAGCGCGGTGATTGAACTCTTGTTAACATGCTAGCGAATACGATTTGCTTGCATGTTTGCATGAAATGAGGACTGGGCTTGAATAATGAAAAGAAAACTCGCTCGCAGTAGTTTGCTGTGTTTATTTATCGGTACGACTTTAACTGCGTGTCAGAATGCACCAAATGTAGTTGATCAAGTTCGTATTGCGCAAAATGCACTAGAAGACAAAGCGGAAAATGCAACTTTATATTGTTCAGGTGTCGATAACTGTGAGTTTGAACGACTAGGTGATACTGTCGTGATGGATCCCAAATCACGTCGTATTAGCTCACAAGCAATGGAAAAAGGAATCGTTCGGTTACATGGTCCAGTATTTAGTCGCAAGCAACAAGTTTATCTCAGCGTGCCTGCTAAACAATATGAAGTAGTGATTCGTTATTATCCTATTTCACCTGACCGTGCTGAAACTTTTCATGTAATTCATGCGTTTAAGTCTAACCAGCGCTATACCTTCAAAATGTACCGAGATAGAGCACATCAGTCAGGTAGCTTGTTAAAAGTCTCTGTGCCTGAACCTTTATGTGTGGATTTACTACAAGAGCAACGAACAATCCGCCGTTTCTGTCGTCCATTTGATGTCAGTACGGGATTGGGTGAGTTTGTAGAAAAGAAAATTTAATCGACGTGCAGTGTCGTAACTGCTTACATGAAACTGGAAATATAGATGTCTAAGCATATTTTAATTCTAGCGGGTGATGGAATTGGTCCTGAAATCGTTGGTGCAGCTGAAAAAGTATTAACTAAGGTCAATGATAAATTTAACTTAGGTTTAACATGGGAACATGGATTGCTCGGTGGTTCTGCAATTGATGCACATGGTGAACCATATCCAGCTGTAACAAGTGAACAGGCTAAAAAAGCAGATGCTATTTTGTTGGGTGCTGTAGGCGGTCCTAAGTGGGATAGCATTGAGCGTTCGATTCGTCCTGAACGTGGTTTGTTAAAAATCCGTAGTGAACTCAATTTATTTGCTAACTTGCGTCCAGCGATTTTGTATCCACAATTGGCAGATGCATCTAGCTTGAAACCAGAAATCGTTGCAGGTTTAGATATTCTGATTGTACGTGAATTAACGGGTGGTATTTATTTTGGTCAGCCTCGTGGTATCCGTGAGTTAGAAAACGGTGAGAAACAAGGTTATAACACCGATATTTATTCAGAAAGCGAAATTAAGCGTATTGCTAAAGTTGCATTCGAATTAGCTGGATTACGTGGTGGTAAAGTTTGTTCAGTAGATAAAGCTAATGTGCTTGAAGTCACTGAATTGTGGAAGCAAACCGTCACTGATTTACAGCAAGCGCAGTATTCAAATATTCAACTGTCTCATATGTATGTTGATAATGCTGCAATGCAATTGGTACGTGCTCCTAAACAGTTTGATGTTATTGTGACTGGTAATTTATTTGGTGATATCTTGTCTGACGAAGCCGCTATGCTTACTGGTTCGATCGGGATGTTGCCATCAGCATCTTTAGATGAAAATGGTAAGGGGATGTACGAACCATGTCATGGTTCAGCACCTGATATCGCAGGTCAAAATGTTGCGAATCCGCTTGCAACAGTGCTCTCAGTTGCAATGATGTTGCGTTACACATTCCGTGAAGAAGCTGCTGCGAAAGCAATAGAAGATGCTGTAGGTCAAGTTTTAGATCAAGGCCTACGTACAGCAGATATTATGTCTGAAGGGATGACAAAAGTTGGAACAGATGCGATGGGTGAGGCTGTAGTTTCGGCGCTCAACTAATTCGGTATCGAACTCAATAGAAAACGTAGCTTGCGCTACGTTTTTTATTGCAAATTTTTGCTAGCACGCCTTACCTTCATAACGTATTGAACGAGCAATTTGTTGCTGATCTAATTCAAAAATAATATGACAGTAAAAATTAACATCATAAGATTGCTGACTAGTTGTTATTGATCCTAATCGAGTACCAGTCATGGTTGGTCCTATTCCACCTATGCTTTGTGTCATAGGCACAGGAATATTGATTGGACGTAGCACCGTAAATATTAAATATTCATCGGTTTTTTTAGGTGCTTTCAATGTTTGAAAACCTAACTCTCTAAGATTCAAGTTTTGTTGAATGTTGCTTGCTGGTTGACCGATATAGGGTTGTAAATAATCTTGAAGCTGTACCGATCTCCAATTTGGTGTGGTACATGCTTGTAATAAAATAAATACTGCTAATATCCATACCTTGTAATACTGCATAAGTCATCCTTTATTGAGCAAGTA
Source organism: Acinetobacter sp. SK-43 (assembly GCF_015351505.1). NCBI lineage: Bacteria > Pseudomonadati > Pseudomonadota > Gammaproteobacteria > Moraxellales > Moraxellaceae > Acinetobacter > Acinetobacter sp. SK-43. The sequence goes on along the minus strand of NZ_JADKPY010000084.1, from coordinate 53,255 downwards.
TTTAAATGAATGATCATCTATCTATTTAAAACCATTAAACAAAAATATACAAACTCGTCTATCGGTCGGCAATGTTCAATTCTTGCGAAATATGCTTAGATATTTGGATAATAAATTGTTTGGAAAGAACTCATGCATAAGATCATCTTAGGTTTAATTTTGGGGGTGGCATCAACATTCGCGATGGCAAATAATTGTGATAAAGCTCGGAATACCTATGATGATATTTACTGTACCAATAAAATTTATGCGAGTGCTGATGCAGATTTGAATAAGAACTACCAGCAATTACGTCAGAAATTAGATGAAACACAACAAAAAATTTTGAAAAAGTCACAACTTGCTTGGATTCGCTATAGAGATGCTGAATGTACTGATGATCAGCAAGTTTCTGTAGATGTACAATGTCGCTTATCAACGACACAAGAGCGCAATCATTGGCTATTAGAGCGTTTACGTGAATGTGAGACAGTAGGCTGTAAAACTACACGTTTGAGTGAATAGCGCAATTTATAGATATAAAAAAAGCCACAAATCATGTGGCTTTTTTGCATTCACTAATCTTAGCGTGCACGGTACGTGATACGACCCTTAGTTAAGTCATAAGGTGTCATTTCAACTTTAACACTGTCACCTGTTAAAATACGGATATAGTGTTTACGCATTTTACCAGAAATGTGAGCAATAACTTCGTGACCGTTTTCTAAACGTACACGGAACATCGTATTAGGAAGCGTTTCGGTGACAACGCCTTCGAACTCAATGAGTTCCTCTTTATTGGCCATGGCCTACCTGATGATCAAATTGGAAAGGCGCAAATTATAGTCAATTTATTTAAAATTTACAAGACGCTGGCTTAGCAAAGGCTGCAACGTTTATTTTGAGAAAACTGTCTAACAATCTGTATTTTTTTTTAACAAAAGAAGCATAATAGTGTTGTCAGTTTGGTCAATCAACGTTAATCTAAAATCATCGCTTATTGTCATAATAAAGTATCTACAGGGAAGGGCACTGCGTGGGTCAGTTAACAGATGCATCGGTTGTATTGCGCTTTGGTTATCAGGCAATTCGTAAAGCAGGATTACCAACTGAAGAGATTTTAACAAAAGCAGGTGTTGCTCTAAATCAAGTTGATACCAATGCCAGAACCCCTTTAAGTGCTCAAAATGCATTTTGGATCGCAGCACAGGAAGTGAGTAATGATCCAGATATTGGTCTGCATTTAGGTGAGCATCTTCCATTATATCGTGGTCAAGTCATTGAACACTTATTTATCAGTAGTGAAACGTTTGGTGAAGGGCTTAAGCGTGCCTTAGCCTATCAACGTCTGATAAGTGATGCGTTTGATGCGAAGTTAGTCATAGAAGATGGTCGTTGCTATTTAAGCAATGGTGAACAATATTGGCCTGATAATTTAGTCAATCGTCATTTTTCTGAATGTGCGATGTCAGGTATTTTGCGCTTCTTCAAGTTCATTACCGAAGGACAATTTCATCCGATCTTCATTGATTTCAATTTCAATGAAGGCGCTGATGATGATGAGTATTTCAGAGTGTATGGCTGCCCTGTCAGTTTAGGTCAGAAAGAAACACGTCTTTATTTTGATATGGCTGTGCTTGATTATCCACTATGGCAGGCCGAACCAGAATTATTACAACTACACGAGCAACTTGCGATTGAGAAGTTACAAGAATTAGCTCGCTATGATCTGGTGGGTGAAGTACGTCGTGCAATTGGCTCAACATTAGAAAGCGGTGAGACAACTTTAGAAACCGTTGCAGCCCAGCTCAACATTACACCGCGTCGTTTAAGAACTCAGCTTAGCGAGGCGAATACCAGTTTTCAGCAAATCCTCTCCGATTATCGTTGTCGTTTGGCGAAAAAACTTTTGGCAAATACCAATGAAAGTGTTGAAAGAATTGTTTATTTAACGGGCTTTTCAGAACCAAGTACATTCTATCGTGCATTCAAACGCTGGACGAATGAAACCCCTGTTGAGTATCGTAAAAGAAAACAGCGTTAATCTTTTACATCAGGAAAAACCCTCAAGAAGAGGGCTTTTTTTTATTCGGGTAGATTTAACCAGTGAGGTCCGAGAGGCAGCTGAGGTAAATCAAACTGATCTGGGTAATAAGATTGGATAAAATATAGACCATCTGCGGGAGCAGTAATCCCTGCTGCGCGACGATCTTCGGCAGCAAACATCGAGTCTATATGGTCAATCTCATACATTCCTTGCCCGATCTCAAGTAAGCACCCCATGATATTTCGAACCATGTGGTGTAAGAAACCATCGGCTTGAATATCTAAAACTAAATAGCGACCATGTTCAAATAAACGACAATGCTTTACATGTCGTACAGGTTGATTGGATTGGCATGCGGCAGCTCTGAATGACTCAAAATTGTGAGTGCCTTCAAATTTCGCAGCAGCTTTAATCATTTTTTGCACATCTAATTCTTGGTGTAGATGGGTGACTTGCTTGTGGAGTAAAGCAGGACGAGTGGGGGCGTTGTATACTACATAACGATAACGACGAGCCATTGCTTTAAAACGTGCATGAAAATTTTCATCCATGCATTTGATCCACTGAATAGAAATGTCTTTTGGGAGTTGGCTATTTGCTCCCATAAGCCATCCACGTTCGGGACGAATGGCCGTGGTATCGAAATGTGCGACCATATTGGTTGCATGAACGCCAGCATCAGTCCGCCCAGCAGCATGAAGCGTGACAGGGTGGTCGGCGATTTTACTGAGTACCTTTTCGATGGTTTCTTGCACACTTACAACGCCTGCTTGTTGAGTTTGCCAACCACGGTATTGAGTACCACAAAATTCAATACCGATCGCGTAACGTTGCATGCTTAAACCTCAATCTTAGTGTGTATTCCAATGTTCAAACCATTGAACATGAGTCGGGTATTTTAAATACATTTGCAATGCTTTTGCATATAAATCCGCATGACTATGACAATCATTGATTAATACTTTGGCATTTTCTATCCAAGAACTCACAGCGTATCGTTGATCAAGTTTACCAAACACCACTTGTGAGCTAATAATGACAACACAACCTCGTTCATATAATGCTTCGAATAAATTCAATAATTCGGAATTGGTTGCAATATTTCCTGTTCCAAACCCTTGTAATATCAAGAAGTGTGGTGGGTTTTTAATTAAATTTTCGAGTTGAGCAGCAAGTTGTTCTTTTGCGATTGGCTGCAACATTAAATTCAGTACTGTTAATGAGGAGGCACGTTCTATATGTTCAGCTTGAACAATAAAATTTTCGATAGAAGTTTGGCATGATTGATGTGCATCAATGCCTGCAAAAGCATCTAATTCAGTCGTATGTACTTTGAGAACAGTTTGCGCATGGAAAATATGTTGATGAAATGCTAAATATGTACCGACAGGAAGGCTAAGTACCTGCTCAAGTGCTAAATTTAGATTCCCGAGAGCATCAGTAAATTCTCGAGTGTCATTCCCTTCAATATTTAGTAGAGGATATTGACTACCCGTAATCATAATATGAGATGACTGTCCCAAGAAACGTGCAAGTGTCGCTGCCGCATAACTGAGCGTGTCAGTGCCATGAATGATGACAAAATGTTGATAGTTTTTGAGTTGAAGGTCTTGAATTTGCTGAATAAGCTTCAGCCAATCTACAGCCGTACAAGCACTACTGTCTTTTATACTAGGTGCTGCAAAACAATCAACGTCAAGATGGGGTGGAATGACTTTTTTAAGTAAGGGAATAAACTCATTTTCAGGCATTGGCATTAACGGATTACCGACACAGCCAAACGTACCACCCATGTAGATCAAAGCAATTTTTTTCATCATAAAAAAAGCAGTCCGAGAGACTGCTTATATTAGACTGATCAAATTTAGGAAGCTATTTTATTCAGTAACTTTTCTACGTATTGTTGTTGATCTTGATTAAAAAGTGATTGATTGGTCTGCAATATAACTCGCGCAGATTCATAAGCACCTAATTCAATATATTGTTCTGCTAGATCAAGATTAAGTTGAGCTTCGTCCATAGTTTGCAAATCTGGAAAAGATTGCATTAAAGGATCGTTAGTTGAAAGAGCAGGTGCTGTTTGAGAGACTGGTGTTATGAGTTCAGGTTGAGTTTCTTCAGCCGTTGTCGGTTCGTTAATCTCAAATGTAAATGCCGTTTTGTCAAAGACTGGCTGTTCTTCAAGCTTAACTTCAGGTTGATTGAAGTCTAAATCTAAATGAATTGGTGCTTCAGTTTTTGTTTCAGGTTCAGGTGTTTTTAGTTCAAGATCAGCAAAACTAAAATCTAGACCAGATTTGGTTTCTTCAACTTTGACTTCCTGTTCAGTGACAGTAGGTGAGGTTGTAGGTTCGAGGTTGAAAGAAAATTCAAGAGGGGCTTGATCTTTTGATTCTGTTAATTCAGGTTCAGGCGAGGATTTGGTTTCAATTTCTATTGCAGGTTCAGCAGTTTCTTTTTGTTCAAAAGAAAAACTAAAATCTAAAGGTTTAACTTCAGGAGTAGGTTCAGCTTCTATTTTTGGCTCTTCGACTGGAGACGGTGTAACTTCGGTTTGCAGTTGATCAAATGATTGAGCTGGGCTAGGTGAAGCAACCAATGCATCAAAATCTGCTGAATTATCTTGTACAGGAGTTTCGGTAATAGTTGATGTTTGACCAAAATGACCTTTGCTAGAATGAAATTCTAAAGCATCTGAAGGTTTATTGGTTTCGTATTCTTTTTTCTTGTCCAGTGCAGTTTGGATCAGTGAATTTAGTTCTAAATCTTGTAAATGTTTAATCAACTGATTAATTGCAAAATCATCTTTTTGAGCGATGTGAAGATCTAACAATAAGATATACAAGTCATGCTGAGAATCATCTGTTTTAAGTGCCTGATTGATTTGAGCTTCAGCAGCTTGGAAGTTATTAGCAAGAATAAGTTGCTCAATCTTTTCTTTCAGTTGTGTTGGTACAGGTGTACTGGCTTGAACTTTATTTGTCTGTTGTAGTGTTTCGACTTCAGCAATAGGTGTTGATTTGGTCGCAACTTTTTTTGATGCTGCTTTCTTTTGAGGTTTGGCTGCACCTCCTTTTTTAGGAGTTGCTGTATTTTCATTGTCAGCACGTTTTTTTAAAACGATCGCAACGACTAATACAATAACTAACAATACAATGATGATAGTTGACATGATCTTCACCCCTTAAAGATTAGAGCAGCTTTTAGTGTAAATTTATGAGAATCTTCTCGTAACCTAGCGTGTTGGCTTTTTAGTTTCCTGTTGAGCTTTTAGTTGCTCTTGTAATTCAGCCAGTCGAGCATTTAATAGCTGGATACGCTGTTCCTTTTGACGCAATGCCAACTCTAACTGAGTCACGTTTCGTTGTAATGTAACGGTTTTTTCCCTTGCTGTCATAACTTTTAATGATAAGTCAGCACTGGTTTTTTGTTGTAATGTGTCCTTCTTCGCACTTCCTGTGCTGGAATCTTGATTACTCTCGGCAACTAAAGACATTTCAGCTTGTTGCAAACGGTATTTGGTACGTCCATTAGGTGCAGTTGTGGTTTGTGCTGCAAGCTGATTAGTATTTTGTGCTGGACGACTTGGAATATTGCTTAGATTAAAGTTTAAACGTGAACCTTGGCGTATTCTATTTTGATTACCCCCAATAAATGCATGTTCGTTTTGTTTTTTAATTTGAGACATGACTTGTGTTACTGGCTGTTGAGTCTGACTTGCGATTTGCTGTGCAATACTCCACAGAGACTCATTGCGTTGAACTACGTGTTGTTGGGTTTTTTCAGAATTTAGTTTTTTCTGCTCAGGTGCTTTGACTTTTGCCTGCTGAGTTTTGTTAGGTTGTTGAGCTTTTTGTTGAGTTGGTGTTGTTTCTACCTTTTTCATGTCCTGACGAGCAATCGTTTTTTCACTATTGAGATCCGTCTGTGGTGTTTGCGAAGACTCAACGACTTTTGAAGGTGCAGGAGCTTGAGCAACTTGTTCAGCATTGATGTTATTATTTGCTGAGGCAGTTTGTTGTACCGTATTTGGTTGCGCACTTGGTTGTGGTGCAATTGAAATAGCAGCAGCATTTGCTGAAGAATCATCATTATTTAAAACAGGAGGAAGTTTATATGGTGCATTCAGCAAAGTTTCTTGTTTTAAACTTTGCTCTTTTGACGCAGACGCATTGGCATTAAATCGAGTACTCACTGGTAAGTTTAATGCGATATCTTTTTCACTCACAATAAACTTAGGTGTAAGCGGTTTTTCGGCAATTGATTTAGCTAAAACAGGATCAACAGATCTACGAATAGGCTGTCGGATATGTTTTAAATGTGATGCGCTACCTTCCTGAATTTTTAAAATAATATTTAATTCAGCTGCAGTCATTGGGCGTGTGGAAGTAATAACAATCGTTCCTTCGCCTTGGCTATTGCGTCTTGTAAAAAAATTTAAACCAGACGGTGGTTGGTGTGCTGCGCCAATCATCATTAAATCTTCAGGCGTAGCTAAGCTCACTTCTAGTTTTGAGTTCGTGTCTGCTTGATGAAAACTCATCTCAGCGTAAAGTAATTCCCCAGGCGCAGATTGAACTTGCAACGGATCGAGTGTAATTGCGTAAAGATTTTGCGAAGAAAATATGGCTAAAATGGCAATTTTTAATTTGTTATAAACAGTCATCTCGATCCATGAAAAAGTGATGTTATAGTCGTGTAAAAGTATACATTAACGTGATGTAAATGAATTGTAAATTCTTCAAAAGTGAAAACATAAAAAAGCCGATCAAGTGTGATCGGCTTTTGATTTTTAGGTGTTTTTGCTTAAGCGTTCTTGTATTCAACTAAAATACGAAGCATACGTCGTAAAGGTTCAGCAGCACCCCAAAGTAGCTGATCGCCTACTGTAAATGCACCTAAATATTCTTTACCCATATTTAGCTTGCGTAAACGACCTACAGGAACAGTTAAAGTGCCTGTTACTGCAACAGGCGTCAGGTCAGTCATTGAAGCTTCACGAGTATTTGGAACCACTTTAGCCCATTGGCTAGAGTTACGAATCATGTCTTCAATCTCATCAAGCGCAACATCTTTTTTCAACTTTAAAGTGATTGCTTGTGAGTGGCAACGCATTGCACCGATACGAACACAGTGACCATCAATTGGAACGATTTGTTGATTACCCAAGATTTTGTTGGTTTCAACTTGGCCTTTCCATTCTTCTTTTGATTGACCACTTTCGAGTTGTTTGTCGATGTATGGAATCAATGAACCAGCGAGTGGCACGCCAAAGTTTGCTTTAGGGAAACCTTCACCACGTTGTAAGTCAGCAATTTGACGATCAATATCAAGAATCGCAGATTTTGGATCATCTAGTAATTCTTTAGTATTGTTGTACAAATAGCCCATACCCGTGATGAGTTCACGCATGTTTTGCGCACCAGCACCAGAAGCTGCTTGATAAGTCATCGAAGTTGCCCATTCCACTAAATTATTTTGGAACAGAGAGCCTAAACCCATCAACATAAGTGAAACTGTACAGTTGCCACCAACGAAAGTTTTTGTTCCGTTGACTAAACCATCTTTAATCACATTTAAGTTTACTGGATCAAGTACGATGATTGCATCATCCGCCATACGAAGGGTAGACGCAGCATCAATCCAATAACCATCCCAACCTTCTGCTTTAAGTTTTGGGAATACATCAGAGGTATAGTCACCACCTTGGCAGGTTAAAATGACATCCATTTGTTTCAGACTCTTAATGTCTGAAGCATCCATAAGTGCTGGGGCAGTCTTACCACCAAATGAAGGCGCTTCGCCACCTGCATTACTGGTAGAAAAATAGAATGGCTCAATATGAGCAAAATCATTCTCTTCAACCATACGTTGCATAAGGACAGAACCCACCATCCCACGCCAACCGACCAGACCTACTTTCATGTCATTGTGCCTCGGTATTTCAAAAAACTTTTAAGGGGTTTGAGTGTATCAAAAGCGACCACAACTGCAAGCTTTACGTAAATAAAACGATAATTTAATTGAGTGAAATAATTTGTTTGTATTAGATGGAAAATTGATAAAGCCATAACTTTATTGAGAATCTAAGACATCCCCTCGAGAAAAATGAACATGATATGGATTCAGATTTGTGCAGTATTGGTTATATGGCTTTCGTTTTGGTCATTAATCCCCAGAGATGAGTGGTGGTTTAGAGGTGCAGACTTTCCGCGCTTACAGATTCTGGCACTCGGTCTCTTCTCCTTTTTTGCAATGTTATTTGCTATTCCCAAATGGACCTTGACTACCGAGTTGCTGTTTGTTGGACTGGTCGCAGCAATCGCTTATCAGTTGAAAATGGTTCTTCCATATACCCCGATTTGGAAAAAACAAGTTCAAAAAGTTAAGCCTGAGCAAATCAATGAAAACCAGCAAATCTCATTGCTGGTTGCCAATGTGTTGACGCCAAATGATAAATATCATCTATTGCTTGAGCATATAGACACACTAAAACCTGATGTTGTGCTGACATTAGAGTCAGATTCAAGTTGGCAAAATGCGTTAGTTCACATTGAACAAGATTATCCTTATCGCGTGCCCGTACCTTTAGATAACTTATATGGTATGCATCTATATAGCCGCTTGCCATTGCACGATACAGAAGTGAAATTTATCTTAAGTGATGAAATTCCATCTATACACGCTTCGGTAACATTACGTTCAGGTATCCAAGTACAGTTATATTGTTTACACCCTAAACCACCAAGCCCAACTGAAGCTAAAGATTCAACTTTAAGAGATGCCGAGCTTTTAATTATTGGCGATCGAATAAAAGATTTGGATGAAAGTTGTATTGTCATGGGGGATCTTAATGATGTGGCATGGTCACGCACCACGCGATTATTTCAACGAATCAGTGGTTTGCTAGATCCACGGGTAGGTCGCTATTTCATGAATACTTTTCACGCAGATTATCGACTTTTACGTTGGTCTTTAGACCATATCTTTCATAGTACTGACTTTGGCTTAGTGGAAATGAAACGTTTATCTCATATAGGTTCTGATCATTTTCCAATTTATGTCGTTTTACAGACGGGTCGTATTTTTGAGCAACAGCAGGAAGAACTAGAACAAAGCGCTGAAGATGAACGAGAGGCTCAAGAAGCGATTCGGGATGGTATAGAAAAAGCAGAACAAGAGCACAAGCAAGTTGTTGATGAATTGGCTCAGCCTTATAAGTGATTCAATAGAATGAAATGGCAAATATCGTGATGTAAGCAATATCGTACATTGATTTAAGTCTACGGCGAATAGTCGAGTTTGATCAAAAGATTTATTCTAAATACATCAGCACATGGACGCAGGAATGGATTTCCGTTTAAGGATAGCGACGCTGAGATGGAAAATGCATTATGGATATGATGCCTGCTACGGAAGCAAGATAATAACAAAGATCTGAGAGCACAACCTCATTTGCCCGAGTTTTGCAGGATGCGAAACTCGGGTTTTAATTTTTTCTAATAGATTTTTTCGTAACCTTCTGCTCGAGTTTTGAATCTACGGTGAAACCACATCCATTGTGTCGGTGCAATACGTAGTTGAGCCTCAATAATTTTATTTACACGAATCGCATCATCTACTTCATCTTCACTTGGCATATTTTCGACGATTGGTTCGATGAGTACTTTATATTGTGGATTGTGGATATCACCATAACGGTAAAAATACAATGGAATTGCAACGGACTTAGAGATTTTTAATAAACGACGATGCGCAGTCACGGTTGCAGCAGGCACACCAAAAAAGGGAGCCATCACACCTTGTTTTAAACCAAAATCTTGATCGGGGCTGTACCAAATAGCACCGCCATCTTTTAAACGACGTACTAAGCCTCGCATATCATCATGATCAATTTGTTGTTGATAAATAGTCGCTCGACAACGATAAATCAACATGTCCAACATTGGATTATTCTGTGGTCGATAAACAACATCGGGTTCAAAGTATTGAGCACAAATATAACCACCCGCATCAAGCAAGGTACTGTGTGTGCCGAGTAACAATATGCCTTTACCTTCGGCTTTGGCATCAAGGATATGCTCTAAGCCTTCTATGGTATGTCGACCTTTAAACCAATGTGGGCAATACCACGCATTTAGAGTTTCAAACACACCTAACATCATGTCGACAAACACCTGTTTGGCTTGAGCTTCAACTTCGGCAGGCGACCATTCAGGAAAACAAACTTCTAAATTTTTTAGCGTGGTTTTACGACGCGATTTTAATAGATACCAACATAATGCTGCTAGTCCATGTGCTAAGCGCCATTGAATTGCCCAAGGCAGAATAGCCAAAAGCATAAGGAAAATAATGGCGATCCAAATTTTCCAGTATTTTGGAAGTAAAAATTCCCATCGAAATTCGCCAGGAATATAAGACTGTTGTTGGCTCATATACTTAGATGCGTAAATAAGTTGAATTTTTGCGAAGTGTAACACGAAGTTGCTTTTCTAATAATTGTTCTAGGAGGTTTGTTGTATTTACAATAAAAATCATAGAATGGTGGTTGATTTTTACTCTATTGAAGTGCTGTATAAAAAAACAGTTATTTAATAGATTGATTGTAGGGATAGCTAAAATAATTAAGGTAAAAAGACAGATGAATATTTCAGAAATATTTGATGGCAAGAAAATGGATACTCAGGAAATGATGAATTATTTTGATCATTTAGAGAGTGTTGATTGCGAGTTTATGCATGGTCAATGGAAAGGTTTGGAAGTCATCACTAGTCATCCAATGAATGGTCTGTTGGATAAAGCAAATTGGTACGGGAAAAAATTTATAGATGATGAAACAGTATTTCCACTGGTTTTACTGAACCCAAAAAGTTCCAACTTATTTAGTATTGATCCGAAATGGTTGCCATTAGGTTTAGATTTTAGCTTTTTAAAAAGTAAGAGTAAGTATCTGGTGAGAGGATTGAGATTACTCAAAACAGATAAAAGTAAAGCAAGATTAAGGATGATTGAGTTTAGAGGTAAATCATCTGCCACCATGATTTATGATGAAAAACCGATTAATGATGTATTTAGGCGTATTGATCAAAATACAGTGCTTGGGTGGATGGATTTAAAAGATCAAGCTCAGCCTTATTTTTTTATTCTTATACGAGATGAGGGAAGTAAACATCTATGGGAATAGCCCAATCTTCAAATTATTATGTAATATCCTGAAGATTGGGCTTGTGAAATGAATTATGAACCTTTGCTAAGATTTTCTAATACATCCCAACGCTCTAATTTTTCAAGCAATAACTCATCAATTTCAGCTAAGCGTTGACTGGCTAAAGTCGCTGCATTCGCGTCAGAAACAAACCATGAACCATCCGCTAGTTTTTCTGAGAGTTCAGTTTGTTCTGCTTCTAATTTCTCAATTTCAGCAGGAAGTTGCTCAAGTTCGCGTTGATCTTTATAGCTTAGCTTCACTTTCTTTGGCGTTGGAGTTGCGGCAGCCAATGCAGCAGCTTCAGCCTTGGCTTGTGCCTTTTTTACATCACTCTTTTGATCAACGACTTTCTGATCTGGTCGTTGCTCCAAGTAGTCTTGGTAACCACCAATATATTCATCAATATTACCTTTTCCATCGAACACCCAAGTTGAGGTGACGACGTTGTCCATAAATGCACGGTCATGCGAGATGAGTAACAAAGTGCCTTTATATTCAGACAACATTTCTTCAAGCAACTCAAGTGTCACCATATCCAAATCATTGGTTGGCTCATCCATAACAATTAAGTTTGATGGTTTGAGTAGAAGTTTTGCCAACAGAATTCGGTTACGCTCACCACCAGAAAGAGCTTTCACAGGTGTACGTGCACGTTCAGGTGAGAATAAAAAGTCTTGTAAATAACTATAGATATGACGACGGTTACCATTCACATCGACAAAGTCTGAGCCTTCCGACACGTTCGCCATAACGGTTTTTTCGAGGTCGAGTGCATTACGAAGTTGATCGAAATAAGCAACTTCGAGTTGTGTACCCGTTTTAACCGAACCGCCGTGTTGGATTTCACCTAGAATCGCTTTGATGAGTGTGGTTTTTCCGACACCATTATCACCGACTAAACCGATACGATCACCACGTAATACGATTGCAGAGAAATCTTTAATGAGTGGTTTACTATCATAGCTAACACTTAAGTTCTCTATCTCAAAGACCAGCTTACCTGAACGGTTAGCCTCTTGTGTCGCCATGCTAACTTTGCCTTGTTGGAAGCGACGAGCTTTAGATTCTTCACGCAAAGCTTTTAAAGCACGAACACGACCTTCATTACGGGTACGACGTGCTTTGATGCCTTGGCGAATCCAAGCTTCTTCTTCAGCAAGTTTTTTATCAAATAAAGCATTCTGTTTTTCTTCAGCTTCCATTTGCTGAGCTTTAAGTTCTAAGTAACGTGAATAGTTACCTTCATAGCCACGCAGAATACCACGATCAAGTTCAACAATACGGGTCGCAATACTATCTACAAATGAACGGTCATGTGAGATAAATAAAAGCGTGAGATTGTTTTGATCTAATAGGAATTTTTCTAACCATTCAATACTTTCCACATCCAAATGGTTGGTCGGTTCGTCGAGTAATAAAACATCTGGTTGAGTGAGTAGCGCGCGCGCCAGTAGTACACGACGTTTACGACCACCTGATAGGTCACCCAAATCTGCATTTGGGTCGAGTCCCATTTTACCCAAAATGGTATTTACTTTATTTTCTAATGCCCAGCCATCTAACTGATCTAGCTTATGCTGCAGCATACCCATACGGTCGCAGGCATCCATATCACCTAGCACACAAGCATCACTTGCCTCATGATATTCTTTTAAGACACTTGCGGCTTCACCCGCACCATCCGCCACAATGTCGGCAACTTTGCCTGAATCCATTGGAACATCTTGGGCTAACATAGAAACGGTTAAGCCATTTTGAATCGAAACTTCACCACTATCGGGTAATAAGCTTCCCTCAATCAGTTTAAGTAAAGTAGACTTACCTTCACCATTACGACCGATTAAACAGACTCGTTCACCACGTTCTAGGTTAAAGTTCGCGCCGTCGAGTAGGGCTGGTCCGCCAAATGCGAGATGGACATCCCTTAAAGTAATATAGGCCATAATGTTTCCTAAAAGCTCAGATGAGGTCTGAAATGAGTAAACAACAAAATTTTGATGATCACGCGTCATTGTCCGCACCCATTGAAGATTTGCAAGTGCGAATTGCATTTTTAGACGATTTAGTTGAGCAACTCAATCAACAGCTCGCAATTCAGACACAAGAAATAGCAGTTTTGAAGAAACAAATGCAGCTTTTATACCAACGCGTTGAGTCTTCAGACTTGTCAGAAGGAATTGCACCGTTTGATCCAATGAGTAACAAACCACCGCATTATTGATAAAATAAATCTTAAACGCTAAAGTGATGAAATTAGCGGATTTTACATTTAGAGATAAAAATGAAAAAAGTCTTGCTCTTGGATATTGAAAATATTCATAAAACTGAAAAAGAGCTATTACAACTATTGAAAACTTATGCTTGCGTGTATTTAGTCTATGCAAAGTCTCCTGTGACTTTAAGTTTAGATGCATTAATTAAATTTTCTCCTTTTGTCATGGATAAAAAGCTAGTTGTCATTAAAATGCCTAAAATTGGTAAAGATGCTGCTGATTTTGGTCTTGCATTTTTAGCAGGGCAACTTTCAATTCAAATGGATAAAAATCAGACTTGCTTTGATGTCATGTCTAATGATGGGGCTTTAGAGTATATTGTTGATTTGTTGAGGATAATGGGTTTTCAAGCATCACAACTTAAAATGCTTTCGGAGGTGAAAGAGATTGAAAAAATAAAAGAACAACCATCGCTAGTTTTAGCTCCAAATAACTTAAGTGATTCTGACTTTACATTAAAATTAAAGCATCTTATTAGTATTCTTTCAAAACTAAAAAACATGCCAAGTAATGAAAAAGCATTATTAAATGGTGTTAAATCATGGGCAAATGTTACGACTAAAGAGGCTGAAAAATTAATCAAGACGTTGATGAATTTCAAGATGATTAAGTTTAGCGCACAAGGAGTTACGCTTAATCGAGAGAATTTAAAAACTTTTTTAAATAAATCTGAAATAGCACACAATGAAAATCCAAATAAGTCCGAGATAATTGAAGAAATCCCTGAAATCCAGGATATTTCAGAAAAATTTCATCTACGGCAAATTAAAGAATATTGTGATTATTTAATTAAGCAACAAGGAAAGCCGTCGAGTTTATCTAGCTTAAATAATTCAATTAAATCAGTTTTAAAGTTGGAAAGTGATAGTTTAGTTAAGAATAGATCTAAGCTTCTTCTTCGTTATGGCATTGTGAAGAACTTAGATGATGGGAAAATTATTTACATAGATAACAATATTAGAAGATGGTCAAATTTGGAATTATTGCCACAACATTCTCCCATGGATATGGCGATACCTGACTTTAAGGTTTGTCAGAAAGAGTCTAAAGAAAAACTGATTCAAAAAATCATTTATGTTTTGAATGAAATAAAAATACAGAAATCGTTTGTGATGAAAATATCAAATAATATTTATTTGGAAGAGATGTAAAAACTCAACTTGCCTTTTTCATTCAACTTATGTAACGCTAATAAAAGGAAGTTTTGGGCACCTTTAATGAGTAATGTTGGAATTTGGATAACTGTTGCCATTGTACTATTTGTACTTGGCTCTATTTTTGGTTTACGTGTGAGTCCAAGAGAAAAAGCACTCGGTTTAATGCGCGATCAAGCTCGCAAAATGGGATTACACCCACGACTCATCGTTGCGCCTGAGTGGACGAAAATTCCAATGGCATCTGAAAAACGCGCCAGTATGGTTGCTTATTATAGTGTGCTTATTCCAGATGCTCGCTTAGCACTTATGCGTGCAAGAGTTGTTGATGGCAAGCTTCAGGTTGTGCAGGGCGATCAGAAATTTAATGACTTACCCATTGCATTAAAAGGAGTTTATGCTATTGATATGCAGGCAAACTGTGTGGGACTGTATTGGGATGAAGAAACTGATCTCAGAGCCACTCAGCTTGAAGATATAAAAGTTTATTTACACGAACTAGCACAACGCTAATTTATTGATTGATCATAGGAAAAACGATTCATTATGGCGAATACTCCACGCTCTGCTTCCAAAAGCACAGCAGCTTCTAACTCTGCTGCAACTAAACGTGCCTTAGTGATTGTGGAGTCGCCTGCAAAAGCGAAAACCATTAACAAATATTTAGGTTCACAATTTATAGTGAAGTCATCTGTTGGTCACGTACGTGATTTACCAACAGGCGGGGGAGCAAAAACAACTGAAAAGAAGCCTGCAACCCGTACTAAATTAACTGAAGAACAAAAAGCTGAAAAAGCTCAGTCTGCACTTATTAATCGTATGGGCGTTGATCCCGAGCATGATTGGGTCGCACACTACGAAGTGTTGCCTGGCAAAGAGCATGTTGTTGCTGAACTAAAAAAACTTGCCAAAGATGCTGATGCAATCTATCTCGCAACGGACTTGGATAGAGAAGGAGAAGCGATTGCTTGGCATTTAAGAGAAGTGATAGGTGGTGACGATAGTCGCTATCACCGTGTGGTATTTAACGAAATCACTAAAAATGCGATCCAAGAAGCTTTTAAACAGCCTACTCGTCTTGATTTAAATCGAGTGAATGCTCAGCAAGCACGTCGTTTCCTCGACCGTGTAGTTGGTTTTATGGTATCGCCTTTGCTTTGGGAAAAGATTGCCCGTGGCTTATCTGCAGGTCGTGTTCAGTCTGTTGCTGTAAAACTTGTGGTTGAACGTGAACGTGAAATTCGTGCCTTTGTTCCAGAAGAATATTGGCAAGTGTTTGCTGACACGATGTCTAAAAAAGAAGACATTCGTCTAGAAGCTGTTAAACAAGCTGGCAAGACACTTAAGCTCAAGACTAAAGCTGAAACAGATGCACTATTAAGTGTTTTGAAAGATGCTGAATATAAAGTTGCGTTGCGTGAAGATAAACCGACAAAGGTAAATCCAAGTGCACCTTATATCACTTCAACTTTACAGCAAGCAGCAAGTACGCGTTTAGGTTTCTCTGTTAAGAAAACCATGATGTTAGCGCAACGATTGTATGAAGGTGGTTTTATTACGTATATGCGTACTGACTCCACTTTCTTGAGCGACGATGCAGTGAATATGGTTCGTAACCATATCCAGCAAAACTTTGGTGACAAGTATTTGCCTGCTCAACCAAATCGTTATGGTAATAAAGCAGGGGCACAAGAAGCCCATGAAGCAATTCGTCCATCTGATGTGGCACTCACTGGCGATAAACTTGCAGGTGTAGAGCGTGATGCACAACGTTTGTATGATTTGATTTGGCGTCAATTTGTGGCTTGCCAAATGACACCTGCTGAATATTTGTCTTCAACCTTAACTGTTGAAGCTGCAAATGTTGAATTAAAAGCTAAAGGTCGTACCCTTGTTTTTGATGGTTTTACCAAAGTTCGCGGTGCGAATAAATCTGATGATGATGTATTGTTACCGGCTGTAAAAGTTGGTGAAGTACTCAAATTAGAAAAACTTGATCCAAGTCAACACTTTACTAAGCCACCTGCACGTTTTACTGAAGCATCTTTAGTTAAAGAATTAGAGAAGAAAGGTATTGGTCGACCTTCTACTTATGCAGCGATCATTTCAACCATTCAAGAACGTGGTTATGTGAAACTTGAAAATCGCCGTCTCTTTGCCGAGAAAATGGGCGAAATCGTGACAGATCGTCTCGATGAAAGTTTTAATAATTTGATGAACTATGCCTTTACCGCAGATTTGGAAGGTCAGCTCGATAAAGTCGCGACAGGTGAGCGTAACTGGAAAGAGCTACTAGATACATTCTACGGTGACTTCAAAAAGCGCCTGACCAATGCTCAAGGCGAAGACGGTATGCGTCGCAATCAGCCTATTGAAGTAGCTGATGTTGCTTGTCCTGAATGTTCTCGTCCAATGCAAATTCGTACAGGGACGACAGGGGTATTCTTGGGCTGTTCAGGATACAACCTGCCACCGAAAGAACGCTGTAAGGGTACTTTAAACCTTACGCCGGTCGAATCATTAGCTGCGTTATCGGATGATGATGGTGCTGAAACTGCTGATTTGATGTCAAAACACCGTTGTCCAAAATGTGGTACTGCGATGGACAGCTATGTCGTGGATGGTGGTCGCAAATTACATGTTTGTGGTAACAACCCTGATTGTGATGGTTATGAAGTCGAAGAAGGCGAATTCAAGATCAAGGGTTATGATGGCCCGACTATCCCATGCGATAAATGTGATGGTGAGATGCAGCTTAAAACGGGTCGTTTTGGTCCATATTTCGCATGTACTAGCTGTGACAATACTCGTAAGGTACTCAAGAGTGGTCAACCTGCTCCACCACGTGTAGACCCAATCAAAATGGAGCATCTACGTTCAACGAAGCATGATGATTTCTTCGTTTTGCGTGATGGCGCTGCTGGTTTATTCTTGGCTGCAAGTAAATTCCCGAAAATTCGTGAAACGCGTGCACCAAAAGTATCTGAATTGCGTAGTGTAGCTGAACAACTTGATCCAAAATATCAATTCTTGCTGCAAGCTCCTGATACTGATCCTGAAGGTAATCCGACAGTTGTTAAATTTAGCCGTAAGAATCAAGAGCAGTATGTTGGTTCAGAAACTGCGGAAGGTAAACAAACCAAGTGGAGTCTAGTATTCCAAAATGGAAAATGGGTTGAAGCTTAAATAATTCATTGCGAAAAATGCTAGCACTCGCTAGCATTTTTTATATAAACAAAATAATCAATCAAATCTTAAAACTTTTGGGGCGTACATGTGGAAAAATATTAGGGTTGCATGTCTTTTAGTTGTTTTATTGATTGTAGCAATTAATGCATATCGTGATCAAAACCAAGACTGGAACCAACCGATCAATATTCTGCTACATCCCATCAACGCTGATAGCTTACCCTCTACCCAAAAATATATCCAAGAATTACAGCTAGATGATTTCTATGAGGTCAAACGGTATTTAGAAAAAAAAAGTCAACAATATCGTGGGCAAAGTAGTTATTTTATGGTTCAGATAGGACGTGAATTACAACAAATACCACCTAAGACACCTGAACAACCAAGTGTTATCAATAATATATTGTGGAGTTTAAAATTTCGTTTCTATGCATGGAAACAACATGAATCAATAGATGGTTCTCCAAGTTTAACTTTATATTTGAATTATTATGACCCAAAAAATACAAGAGAGTTGAAACACTCTACTGCGCTTGAGCGAGGTCGTATTGGTTCAGTCAATTTATTCGCAGCTCATAAGCAAGAAAGACAGAATAATGTTGTGCTCGTACATGAGTTGCTTCATGGTTTTGGTGCTACGGATAAATATAATTTAGCCAATGGCGAACCACTTTTTCCAATTGGCTATGCTCAATACGAGAAAAGACCCCTATATCCTCAAACTGAAGCCGAAATTATGGGGGGGAGAATCCCTTTATCAGAGCAAAAAAGTAAAATGCCTGATGATTTAGAACAAACAGTTATTAGTCTGCTCACAGCAAAAGAGATAGGATGGGTTCAATAATCTGTGGATAAGTTCTGACTTATCCATACCAATCAAATAAAAAGATCAATGTAATAAAAAGCGTGATTTCCTGACATTCGGTCATTATTTCTCAACATGCTTTATACAATATCGTGTATGGAACACGCTCAAAATAGAGCTATAACATTGATGATAAAAGAGTAAATAATGATGAAAACGGTGGGTAACGATCTGATTCGCAATCAGCTACACGCTGATCGTAAATGGTATCTGTTATTAGGTGTCTTATTGGTTATTTTTGGTTTAGTTCTTTTAGCTGCACTGCCTTTTGCAACATTATCAGCGGTCCTTCTTTTTGGTGTCCTTATGATGCTCGGCGGTATTTTACATTTTATCGCTGCATTTATGGTCTTTCAGGGTGGGACACGGTGGTTGTGGGCATTATTCGGCGTTTTGTATATTGCAGCTGGTTATTTCGCTTTTACTACGCCCGTGATTACAGCAGTGGTTTTGACCAATTTATTGGCAATCGCATTGATTATTGCTGGAATTATACGTAGTGTTAATGCCTTTATTTTAAGACCGATCTCAGGTTGGGGATGGGTGTTGTTTTCTGGTGTATTAACACTTTTAACAGGTATTCTCATTCTATCGTCACCTGATTCACCATTTTGGGTACTTGGTATGTTTCTCGCGATTGATATCCTTTTTCAAGGGATTAATTATTTAACTTTTGCAAGTGCAATCAAACAGCTCCCACACAGTTCAACTGTGATTTAACATTCGACAATTATTGAAATATTGAGAGCATGTTGATACATGCTCTTTTTGTTTTATAGTTGAAAACCGCGATGCAGTTTTAGTCTGCTAAAATAGCCTTTCATTTCTGATTGACCAATTTTATGACGCTCGCCAAGCTAATTGATGAACTCAACCCTCAACAAAAACAAGCAGCCACTACGGTTGCGCATAACTGTTTAGTTTTAGCAGGGGCGGGTTGTGGAAAAACCAAAACGATTGTAGCTAGAGCAGCATATTTAATTGATCAAGGTTTACCTGCACAGCAGATCCAAATTCTAACGTTTACCCGGCGAGCTGCCAGTGAGATAGTTACGCGAGTTGAACAACATATGGGGGCACAATCCAAAGGTTTACGTGCCTCAACATTTCATACCTTTTGTATGTATCTTTTGCGCCGTAATCCACGCGCTTTTGGTTTGACCCAATTCAGTATCATTGATCGAGATGATCAATTGCTGATGTTTCGCTTATTGCGTGGTAAGGATAAAGGTAATGTGTTGCCGAAAGCTGCTGAATTATGTGATTTATATTCTTATGCACGGAACACGAAAACCAAATTATCTGATGCTTTATTCAAGCAATTACCGCAAGCTGTAGAGTATAAGTCGCAAATCGCCGAATTGATGAAAGCCTATGAGCAGCGCAAGCAAGAGCGTAATTTCCTCGATTATGACGACATTCTTTCGATTGTGGCGGTGCATTTACAAAACTCACCTGAGTTGGTGAAGTGGGTGACGGGTTTCTGTTCAGCATTGTTAGTCGATGAAATGCAGGATACTAATCCACTGCAATGGGCTTTATTGCAGCCTTTGGTGGGTAAGGTGAAATTATTCTGTGTTGGGGATGATGCTCAATCTATTTATGGTTTTCGTGGTGCAGATTTTGAAAATATTCATCACTTTAAAGAGCGTGTACCAGATGCTGAAGTGTTGACTTTAGAAATGAATTATCGCTCGACCCAAGGTATTTTAGATTTATCCAATTGGTTACTTGAGCAAAGCCAAATTGG
This sequence comes from Acinetobacter sp. SK-43, assembly GCF_015351505.1. Lineage (NCBI taxonomy): Bacteria > Pseudomonadati > Pseudomonadota > Gammaproteobacteria > Moraxellales > Moraxellaceae > Acinetobacter > Acinetobacter sp. SK-43. The sequence goes on along the minus strand of NZ_JADKPY010000084.1, from coordinate 32,790 downwards.
TTATGACAAGCATTTACAAGCCTATCGAGGAAAGGGTTTAAAACCACAATTGCATATCCTGAGTAATGAGTTTGAAGAAGCCAATTGGATTGTTCAAGATCTAAATCAACGGCATTCGCAGGGTGCTGCTTGGGCAGAACATATGATTTTATTACGTTCAGGTTTTAGCGGGCGGTATTTGGAAGGGGCTTTGATTGCGGCGAATATTCCTTATCGATTTATTGGTGGCGTAAAGTTGCTTGAATCCGCTCATGTCAAAGATGTTTTAAGTTTGCTTCGCGTCAGTGTCAATCCACAGGATGATTTAGCTTGGATGCGCTTTTTGACGCTTTGGGATGGTGTAGGTGATGTTGGAGCAAGTAAATTAGCGCAAGAGCTCATTCAGTTGCCTGATATCGAAGCACGTTGTCAACGATTAGAACGACATGGCAAAGTGCCACAACAAGCGATTTTGATCTTAATGCAATTAGATGTATTACAGCAGCATGTGGAAGCTTGTATCGGCTTAGCTTTGGATGCTTTAAATGAGCAATTAGAAAATAACTACAAAACCAAAGATTGGTCACGCAGAGTCAAAGATTTTGATTTGGTGAAACAATTAGCACGTAAGCATCATTCACTTGGTGAATTTTTAGAAGAATATGTACTTGACCCAATTTCGATATCAGAAATTGACAAGACACCCGATCAAGACTTAGTGACTTTGATTACGATTCACTCTGCAAAAGGTGCTGAACAAAAAGTCTGTTATGTTCCACATGTATCTCCCAATCAATATCCACATGCACGGGCGCAGGGGGATTTTGATGATGTCGAAGAGGAGAGGCGTGTTTTGTATGTCGCATTGACGCGTGCAGAAAATGAGTTGATCTTAACCAAACAGAATTTAAATCTATGGTCACAAGATCAGTATGATGAATTGGGTAGAAAAATAGAAAGCTACTTTCTAAATGATTTACCTCAACATTTAGTGGACATTCAAATTCATCGTGACATTCCTCGTGCATATGGGCAAACGAATCGTGCTCGCTCAAGCACAATCAATTTAGGTTTTGGCATAGATTTCGATTAAACTAGAGTGATTCATTTCTTTTGATTCACTTCATGGTGAATCATCTCTAGGTTTTAACATGAAAATTTTAGTTCGCAATTTAGATCGTTTGGTGACAGACGCAGAAATCCTCGACTTATTCAAAGCTTATGGCAAAGTCGATTCTTGTGTTGTAGTCAAAGATGCTGAGACTGGTAAATCCAAAGGTTTTGGTTTTGTTGAAATGCCAAATCCACGCGAAGCGATTAAAGCCGTGAAAGGGCTAAATACATTAAAACTCAAAGGTCTTGGGATTCGTGTAAAAATAGCTGAAGATAAAGCTTAATCCATAATCTTAAAGCAATATCAAGTTTTATCGATTGTTGCTCTAAATGCTGAGCGAATTGTACAAGGCATAAAGACCTTAGAGGTTTGCTCGTGGCAACCTGAGAAATTACCGCTTAAAGATTTAGTGATTGTTGAGAATACGCACTTTTTGAATAATCATGGCGATGAAGAGATGTGCAAAGTAGTGGCTTTGATCGATATCGAGTCAGTACATCCTTGGTTGGCTCAAGAAATTGATGCAGCTTGTGCTACTGATTGGGCGGATGGATATTTCGCTTGGGTTATTTCAAATGTACGTCCTTTAAAGCAACCAATTGAAGCAATTGCGAAACGAAAACTTTATCGTCTTTAATTGAATCTATAAGTGCTATTTTTTTCATCTCCAATACGCTTTACAATCAGTTTTCGTTTTAAATGAAAATAGGGATTTATTATGTCTCGTGTTGCTCGCTATCATGCCGATCGTACCAATCAAAAACTCTATTTTGCTCGTCTCGCATGTCAACAAGCGGAGCAAACTGACAATATCCAACAAGCACAGGCACATCGCGAAGCAGCAGTTTTTCATTTGCATGGTGCAATTTTGGCTTTTCTTCAAGAGTTGGTTCGCTATTATCGTCTCAATGATATGCAACCAACATTTAAATCAATTGAAGAACACATGGCTGATAAAGGTCAAGTTTCTCCAGAGGTTGCAGTATTGCAGCAATTGGCCAAAGATGGGTTCATTGCTGAGTTAAAACGTGCTTATCGCATGTGCCAATACGCGCCTGAACCAACTTCTCCTGAGCCAGAAAGTGAAACATCTTCAAACCTGATTATTAAAGTCACTCAAAGTCCTCAAGCGTGGTTGCCAGATTCAAAGATTCTCCGAGAATGGCATCGTGAATTGAGTCATTTGATCGATGGTTTTCGTAATGAAATGGTTGAATTCTAACTCAAGCAAGATCGTTACTGACTTGAAATCTAATCAAGCCGTACCTATATAAGTAAGACGTGAGATTGTAAAGTGCAAGGGTGCTTTGCCACCATGTTGAATCATGGAGAAAATAGATGTCTATGCAACAGTTAAAAGAATTATTTGGTAGTCAGGAAGCGATTCTTGAATTGGTTCAACTCGAAGGTGGTGAGCTTGCTTTACGTAATGCAGGTTCAGAAAATGAACCTCTCGTAAAAATTCAGTTCAGTGAAGAAGTAAAAGCGATCTTAGGTGATCAAACACCTCTTGTGGCACAACATATGATTCAAGCAGCTCTATTTGGTTTATTAGAGAAACAAATGAATCAGTGGCAAGCCGAAGTCGTTGATGAAAAACCTAAACATTTAAGCTAATAATAAAAAAGCGTACCTTGAGTACGCTTTTTTATATGACCAAACAATCAATGAGTGTTTGGTTGATGTGCAAGCTCGATTTGATTCAAAATATGATGGCTCATATTCTTTGCCATTTCTTCTTTTGCGTAGAATACTTCACCAATATTTTCCTCGCGAATAACAGCGGCTTCTTCCTTACTCTCAGCACAGATTAATACCTGTATTTCAGGATTTAGCTGTTTTGAGATATCGACAATTCGATGAATGTCGAGGATATCCATGGGTGAAATCACCAATAAACGTGCATGTTGAATATGCGCTTGGATCAATACATTTGGTTCAGTGGCTTCACCACTCACGGCTGCAATACCACTGGCACGTAACTTCTCAACAATCTCACGATTTTCTTCAGCAATAACAACTTTGATGTTCTGCTCAATTAGATTTTCACTGATACGACGTCCAACACCCCCATAGCCAATGATCACCACCTGATCACGAAGGTAGGATTGGTCAACTTCGTCAGGTAACATTGCTAATGGGTCGCCACTACGCTCTAGTAGACGGGCTAAATGTGAGCGCTCACGAATCCAACGTTGTGCAGGTTCAATTGCAGAGAACACAAAAGAATTAAGCGTAATTGAAAATAATGCACCTGCAAGAATGAGGTTTTGCGCCTCAGGTGTGAGTAATCCTAGAGCTAAACCTAGCGTCGCTAAAATGAAAGAGAATTCTCCGATTTGCGCCAAACTTGCACCGACAGTCAATGCGGTATTGATTGGATAACGGAAGAATAAAACCAATGCCATGGCAGCTAATGTTTTACCGACCATGATGATTGCGACGACAGCTAAGATATGGAGTGGTTCTTCGACCAATATTCTTGGATCAAAGAGCATTCCAACGGAAACAAAAAATAGAATCGAAAAGATTTCACGTAGAGGAAGGGTTTCTTCTTCAGCACGATGGCTAAAGTCAGACTCTTTAACCACCATTCCCGCAAAGAACGCACCGAGTGCCATAGAAACGCCAAATACAGCATAAGAGCCATATGCAATTGAGACTGCTGCAGCAACTACCGTAAGCGTAAATAACTCACGAGAACCCAAACGAGCGACAAACTGCATGATCATCGGAACTAGTCGTTTGCCGATGATCAACATAAATGCAATAAAGCCTGTGACTTTAAGTAAAGTTATACCAATCGTGACCCAAATACTTTGAGATGGATCTGTGTTGGGTAATGCATGCCCGCCCAGTAAAACTGCAGTTGCAGGTAACAACACTAAAGCCAAGACCATGACAAGGTCTTCAACCAATAGCCAACCGACAGCAATTTTTCCATTAACAGAATCAAGTAAACCACGATCCCCTAGGGCTTTTAATAATACAACCGTACTGGCACAGGAAAGACTTAAACCAAAAATGAGTGCTGAGCCAAAACCCCAGCCCCAGAGCATTGAAACTCCCATACCTAAGAGGGTAGCGACAGCGATTTGAAGAATAGCCCCAGGTAAAGCAATACGACGGACTTGTAATAGATCGTTAAGGGAGAAGTGCATTCCTACACCAAACATCAAAAACATCACACCTAGCTCTGCAAGCTGGTTAGCTAGATGAATGTCACCGACGATACCTGGTGTATTTGGGCTAATGATAATGCCCGCAATTAAATAGCCGATCAAAGGAGGTAGGCGTAAACGTGCTGCGATATAGCCAAAAATAAGAGCCATACCAAAGCCAACAGCAAGTAATATAATTAAATCAACATCATGTGGCATCGAAGCTCCTTAATCGTTGCGGTTAAGGTCAAAATAAAATAAGCATAAAAAATGCCAAAGCAAGTAGTTTAAAATTTTAGCAATTAAAATCGAATTTGTTGATGATAATTTTTTTATTTATCAAAAAAAATTATGTAAATTGCTGTAACACTTTCTAAAGCCTAGCGCATTTATACTGTGAGAGAAAGAAATCTTAAAAGATAGGAAATTTAAAGTAAAAAAAACGACTTCATGAGAAGTCGTTTTTTTTAAAGAACTAAAATTATTTAATTTTAGCTTCTTTGAAAATTACGTGTTGACGGATTTTTGGATCAAATTTTTTGATTTCCATTTTTTCCGGCATAGTACGTTTGTTTTTAGTAGTGGTATAGAAATAACCTGTACCAGCTGTAGAAACGAGGCGAATCTTATCACGCATTGTTCAGACTCCTTAGATCTTTTGACCTTGAGCACGGAGATCAGCAACAACTTTCTCGATACCCAATTTATCAATAATACGCATACCTTTAGTGGTTAAACGAAGACGTACAAAACGCTTTTCGCTTTCTAACCAAAAACGGTGGTGGTGCAGGTTCGGCTCGAACCGGCGTTTGGTTTTGTTGTTTGCGTGCGATACGTTGTTACCAACGATAGGACGCTTGCCGGTAACTTGGCAAACCTTAGACATGGTGAACTCCATTGCTAGTTTATACAGCACCGTTTCGTGCAACTAGCCATTCAAGTAAACGGATGAAATCATTCAAGGGGCGTTTTATACCAAAAATACGATTAAAAGACAAGCGAATTTGGTAAAAACAGAGCATGATCTAGTGTGATAGATCATGCCTTGATCAGCTTAGCGGAATAGTGTTTTTAAAAGCACTTTATGCATCGCTTTATTATACGGTGGAAGGATGAACTTCAAGCTATATAGTTTAGGGCTTACAGGATTCGACATGACTGAACGTTCATGAGAGAAGCTAAAGAAACCTTCTTTACCATGATATTTGCCCATACCTGATGCACCAACACCACCAAATGGAAGATCATCTTGTGCAACGTGGGTCAGTGTTTGGTTAATACCAAAATGCCCAGAGTGCGTGCGACTTGCTACGTATTCAGCACGAGCACTATCAATATCAAAATAATAGAATGCTAATGGACGTGGATGGTTATTGATGAACTGAATCGCATCTTCAATATGTTCATATTCTAGAACAGGTAAGATTGGACCGAAGATTTCATTCTTCATGATTTGCATTTCAGTTGTTACACCAGTAACCAATGTTGGAGCAATCTTGCGAACGTCAGTTAAAGATTCATTTTTCGTGTTCAACTCAACAATGGTTGCGCCTTGGTCACGTGCATCTTCTAAGTAGCTTTGCAGACGATTGTATTGCTTGTCATTGATAATAGAGGTGTAATCTTTATTATCACGAAGGGTTGGGTACATTGTGTTCACAAAGTCGTTATAGTGCTTTGTAAACTCTGCTGTTTTGCCTTTAGGTAAGAACATATAGTCTGGAGCAACACAAGTTTGACCCGCATTCCAAAGTTTACCAACAGCGATACGTTGAGCTACATCACGAATGTTCATTGCTGAATGAACAAGAGCTGGTGATTTACCGCCAAGTTCTAATATAACAGGAACTAGATTTTCAGCTGCCGCCGCCATCACTGTTTTACCAACAGATGTAGAACCTGTGAAAATCATTTTATCAAATGGTAGATGGCTGAAAGCATCAGAAATAACACCGCCACCATTTACAACAGCAACCAACTCTTGTGGAAATGCCTCTGCTAAAGCATTTTCAAGAACATAACCAAAGTTTGATGATGCACTTGAGATTTTGATCATGGCATGGTTACCCGCTGCCAATGCACAAATCAAAGGACCAACTGAAAGCAATAACGGGTAGTTCCATGGCGCAATAACACCGATCACGCCCAATGGTTGATATTCTACCCAACCTTTTGCTGGTTGGTGTAACATGCTGATATGACGCTTAGATGGTTTCATCCATTCTGTTAAATTCTTGCTGTAATATTTGATGTGTTCCAAACATGTAAGAACTTCACCAATTTTGGTTTCCATTACCGCACGATTGCCATAATCTTGATTAATTGCGTTAGCAAATTGATCTTGATATTTTACCAAGATATTTTTAAGTCGAGCCAAACGTTCAATACGTTCTTTGGCACTTGGTACAGGATGGCGTTGGTAAGCTGCTTTTTGCTGATCAAGCAAATCATGTAGCCGTTTTACATCAACATGAGGTGTCATAGCGGTTGTTTTTGTTTGACTGTTCATAGGAGTGGACCAAAATAAAGCTTATTATTTTTTAATTTTTAGAGTAAATACTCTAAAGTGTCAAGTCACTTTATGAGTTTGCTTTATAACCTATTGATAATGTTATAGATGGTTAAAAACGATGTCGCACGCTAAACCGAACAAAACTAAAGATAGAATTTTGCAAATCAGTTTGCAGTTGTTTAATGAGCGTGGAGAGCGTTCGGTTACAACCAATCATATTGCGGCTGAGCTGGGGATTAGCCCTGGCAACTTGTATTATCACTTTCGTAATAAACAAGAAATTATCAAAGAGTTGGCTCAGCAATATCAGGCTGAGACATTGGAAATGTTAGCCTTACCCGTTGATCGTCCACTCAATGCAAACGATAAAATTAGTTATTTTCAGGTGTTGAGCAACCAACTTTGGGCTTATCGCTTTATTCATCGTGATGTTTATCATCTTGTAGAAAATAACGAAGACTTTAGAAAAATCTACCCGCGATTTGCAGGGCAAGTGATGCAACAAGGTCAAAAGATTTATCGTGCCTTTGTGGATGCTGGTCTGATGAAGATGACCGATTCTGAAATTGAGGCATTGATTATTAACTTGTGGATCGTTCTTACCAACTGGACTAACTTCTTGTACATGTCTGGGCATATCAGTGATAACACACACTTAGAAGAAAAGTGGGTTTGGCAAGCATTGAGACAGATGGTGTTTTTAGAAGGACCATATTTAATGGGTGAAAGTCGTCAAACTTATGAACAGTTGCTCCGGTCACTTGGTCCATCCGATTTGTTTGCAAGTTTATCCAACCTTAAAAATGACGATGAGTCGTGATCAGGTATTTAGTCAGACGCAAAAAAGAGCTAGAATGCTCGGCTTGATTTTAATTTGATTTGAATAAGTGATATTAACCACATGAACACGACCACTGCCAATACAGCACGTTTACTGATTACTTGTGAAGACAAGCCGGGAATCGTGCAAGCTGTATCGAGCTTTTTGTATCATCAGGGAGCAAACATTACCGCACTTGATCAATACGCGACAGAAGCTCAGGGCGGACGTTATTTTATGCGTGTTGAATTTGAACTTGATCATTTGCAATCTCGTAAAGAAGCCTTGATGCAAACCTTCGCTGCTAACGTTGCTGAGCGTTATGAAATGCAGTGGAAACTGACTTTTGTAAATGAATTGAAGAAAGTTGGTATTTTGGTTTCAAAAGTTGATCATGCTTTATTAGAGCTTTTATGGCGTCATGCACGTGGATCATTGCCATGTGAAATTACTCAAGTCATTTCAAACCATCCTGATTTGCGTGATGCTGTTGAAAACTTTGGTATCCCATTTCACGTTGTGCCAGTGAATAAAGACAATAAAGTTGAAGCTTATGCACAGATCAATGACATGATGCAGGGCAACGATTTATTGATCTTAGCCCGTTATATGCAGATCTTAAGCGAAGATTTTGTTGCTCAATGGGAAATGAAGATTATCAATATTCACCATTCATTCTTACCTGCTTTCGTGGGCGCAAACCCATATAAACAAGCATATGAGAAAGGAGTGAAACTGATTGGAGCAACTGCGCATTATGTAACAGCTGATCTTGATCAGGGACCAATCATTGAGCAGGACGTTGAACGTGTAAGCCATGATTATAACGTCGAACAATTACGTGAGCTTGGTGAAGACGTTGAACGCAATGTGTTGGCACGTGCGGTCAAATGGCATTTAGAAGATCGTATTATTGTTGATGGCAACAAAACCGTTGTTTTTCAATAAATAAATTAAAAAAATAAAGCATGCATAAACGCGTGCTTTTTTTTATGTATTTATTGTAATGTTATAACATTGGTTTTGTTGGTTTGTTGTGAGCTAATCGGCAGATTCACAAAAAAATAGTTGCAAATGAAAACACTTCTCATTTATTATTACGGCACTTTTATTGTTCTATCCGATGATTGAAATCGCTTTTTCGAAAGTATCATCATCTATTAGGTACTTAGATTCTTATGAGTCAATCTCCTGCTACATTCAACGCACCTTATTCGATGAAAAAGAAAGTCATCGCTGCTCTTGTTGCAGTTGTGATTGGACACGCTGGCGTTTTGTGGGCGGTGAGTCACATGAAAACGATTGAACTGCGACCAATCGAAAAAGAGCCTTTAAAAGTAAAGTTTGTTAAAATTAAAGAAGTCACACAGCCTGAATTGCCTAAACCGAAAGAACAACCAAAACCTGAACCTAAAAAAGAGGTGAAAGAAGTCAAGGTTGTTGATAAACCTTTACCTCCACCGCCTAAAAAAGTTGAAAAAGTTCAGCAAGTCAAAACTGAAACACCAAAACAAGTGATTCAGAAAACAGAACCGAAAGTCGAACCTAAGATTGAAACGAAAGTTGTCAGTACTGTCGTAACAGAAAAAGTGGTTGAAAAGCCTCAACCTGTTCAAGAAGTTGTGAAACCACAACCTGCGGCTGACCCATCACCAAAACGTGTTTCAATTGGAGGTGCTGGTATTCAATGGAGCCGTTCGCCAAAAGTTTCATTTACCCCGAGAGATTTAGAAAATCAGACTCGTTTGATTACGGTGTATATTGAAGCTGATGAGAAAGGTCGAGTGACTACGGCACGTATTACCCGTAGTAGTGGCTTACCGAATTTAGATGAAAAAGCATTACGTGCAGTGCGAAATGCTAAATTTAAACCGTATATGGAAAATGGCGTTGCTTACCCGATTAAAACAGAGCAACCGTTTGAGTTTAATCCTTAATCAATTTGAGTCCTTGTGACAGATTAAATCAGGAGTTCGTATATGAACTTTTCAGTTTATTGGCAACATGCAGATGCAGTAAGTAAAACTCTGTATTTCATCCTTTTAGCAATGTCGATTGCAACGTGGACGATTTTTATTCTACGTTTGATGGGAACTCGCCAATTAAAACAACAGGCTTATGCTCAACTTGCTCAAGCTTTGACGTCGCTCAAATCTAAACTACAACCATTGACGTTTGAACAACGTAAAGCGGTTGCTGAGCAAGCATTGTTACGTCAAATTTCTGCTGAAAAGTCTCAAGCGGAAAAAGGCGTATCTGTATTGGGTACCATTGCTTCGATCGCACCATTCGTTGGTTTGTTTGGTACAGTCTGGGGAATCTTCCACGCGCTTGTTGCTGTCGGTAAGAGCGGTCAAGCAGGTTTAGCTCAAGTAGCAACACCAGTGGGTGAGGCATTGATTATGACGGGTCTTGGTCTTGCAGTTGCAATTCCTGCGGTACTTGCTTATAACATCTGTGTACGTTTCAATCGTGGTTTAGCACATGACTTACAAGATCAGGCACATAGTTTATTGATCGATACGATGTTGCAACAAGAAAGCACGACGAAAACCGAAGCTAAAGCGACTCAACAAAGTTTAGTTGGAGGTCAAGCTTAAAATGGGTTTCCAATTGGGTGAAGACCACGACAGTGGTATGAATGAGATGAATCTCATTCCTCTGATCGACATTATGTTGGTATTGATGATTATTTTCTTAGTCACAGCAACGGTTGCTAACCCATCAATTCCATTAAGCTTACCAAAAACCACGGCTGAAATTATTGATCCACCGCCGAAAGCCATCACCATTAGCATTAATCAAAATGGCGAAGTTGCTTGGGATGCTCAGATAATTAGTTTAGAAGAGCTAGAAAAGCGTTTCCAAGAAGCGGGGCAGGCTGAACAAAAACCTACGGTTCAACTGCGTGCAGATAAAGAGTCGAAATATGATACGGTTGCTCAGGTGATGTCGCGTGCTAGTGAAGCAGGTTTGAGTGATATTGCCTTTGTCAGTGAAAATTAAAATGATTTAGGATTTAAAAAAGCAACTCATCGAGTTGCTTTTTTTATGTCTATTCTGTTTTAAGAAGCTCAGTAAACTTAGAGCGTAGTTTAGAGAGCTTTGGGGGAATGCTAAAATTGCAGTAACCTTGTGAAGGATTGCGCGCATAAAAATTTTGATGATAATCTTCAGCTGGGTAGAACGTTGGCACGGGACTTAGCTCTGTAACAATATTTAAACCCTCACTAATTAGGTTTTCAATCATTTGCTGCGCTTGTACTTTTTGATCATCATTAAAATAATAGATGACCGAGCGATATTGCGTACCAATATCATTCCCTTGACGATTTAATGTTGTTGGATCATGTGTGGCAAAGAATACATTTAATAAATCACTATAACTGATTTGCTGTTCATCAAAGTCAATTTGCACGACTTCAGCATGTTGAGTATCACCTTGGCATACTTGTTCATAACTTGGGTTTGCAATATGACCACCGGCGTAGCCACTCACGACTTTTTCAACACCTTTAAGTTGTAGAAAAACAGCTTCTACACACCAAAAACAACCACCGCCAAATAAAGCTTGTTGCATGTAACTCCCCAATTTTTATTTTAAGAATGCTACTAAAGTAAACGAACCCATAAAAAAGTAAAGCCCTAAGAGTCAGTTAAGTCTGTACTTTTTATGGGGTGAATTAGATTTAATGGTGTATGTGCGCTGATGAGTTAAATTGAATCAGTACCTTTCCAGATTGATCGAGTAGTTGCAAAGTATTCGCCTTCAAACTGTAACGTTGTGTTTGCGATAAAGCATCTAAATATTGGCGTGAAACAGCTGCATTATCGCCTATACAAGCCATTTTAGTTGACATGACAGGTCCCAGTTTTAATTGATTATTTTCAGTTTTAAATGAACCGCGAATTCGGTTGCAACCATCTGATCCACTAAAGCTTTGAGTTGAGCTTTCAAATTGAATATGTGGGCTACGAGGGTTATTACTTGAAGCAAGTTGTGTACCTTGAATTTGTGTTGCAATCCAAGTGCTATGATCAAGCGTTTGAGCTGAGTTTAATGATGTTGTCGTAGCGCATGCGCTCACGATGGCTGTAGTTGCTAAACCTAGGCTGATGAGAAATGGTCTTAACATAATTTTATTTCCTTATTCATGTGAATATTTTATTTTAATTGCGAGTTAAAAAAATGAAGAATGGCTGTGGATTTCGTATCGGTATGTTATCTAATCTGCTGTTGGAATACCTAAACGGATTATTTTTGAGAAATTATCACTACTTTGATCCATTTGTTGATCAAATTGCTCAGCACGAGGATTAATATGTGCTAAACGATACCAATCTTTTAAGCTGTAATTTTGGTTGAGCACTTCGAGATCATATAAATAATTAGGTAAGTATCCAGAGGCAAGCAATCGATAATCTTTAGGTAGTTGTTGGGGATTAATTGCTTGAGCCATATCAAATACCAGCGTAGTACAGTTACTGGTTAAAGTATTGTACCATTTTGCTTCTGCTCGTAATTCATCTGCCTTGTGTAAATACTCTATAAATAATGCCTTACGTTGATCTGCGGGCATTTTGATTGGAAACAAATACACTTGCTCATGACGAACGTTACTGCGTGTATACACAATATCTTTTTCATCTGATGCAACTAGGCTAAGTTCATATTTTCGAAAAAAACCTCCCACAGCAGAGAATTCTTCGCCTTTTTCTTTTCGGATTTCAATTGAGAAAACCAGAGGTTTTTGATCTGAAAAATCAAAACTTACTAGGGTGTGTGCAATCTGTGGACCCATCCAGTAGGAAGTAATGACATTAACACCTGTGATTTTATTTAAATCTATTTTGCGATCTTCCCAGTGTATTTCATAGCTTCCATCTGTATGCCAGCTAAAGTTCCGAATATTATGCAAATGGACAAGATCACCTTGTTTTTCATAGTAAAGCTGCTGTGCAACTTCAGGATCCCATTCGCGGTCTTGCTTGGCTTGAATGGAAAAATACCAGATCAATGAACAAGCAAATGCAAGGCAGTAAATAATGATATCTGTACGACGACTGAAAAGATGACCACTAACGTATACACCAATTAGACTTAAAGCAAAAATGGTCCAGACCACAATCACAATACGACTGAAGACTGAACCAAGAGGCTGTTGGATCCAAAGTGCAAGACATAACCACACGCTAGACAGGACCACAAATAAGGTGAAAAGACTATGGAGCAGACCTATTCCTAAAGCGAGAAAAAACTCACGTGATCCAATATTCTGCATAGTCCTGTGCGATCCATTATTTATTTTTGATAGGTCGCAAACTCAAACTTAACCAGCGATTTTTCATCTTGATGATGTTCTGAGTTTACTTTTTGGAAATCCTCAGAGATTTTCGGGTAATGTGCATCACCTTGTACATCTAAATCAACATGAGTCAATTCCAGACGATCAGCGATGTTGAGGGTTTGAGTGAAAATCTCTCCACCACCAATAATAAATAAAGACGCTTTTTCAGAATGTTGTACGTCTGTAAGTGCTTCATTTAAGGCATCTTCAATGCTATGAGCGACCTTTACACCTTCAAATTGCCATGATGGATCACGAGTAATCACCCAATTCACACGATTAGGTAGCGCGCGACCCATAGACTCTAAAGTTTTACGACCCATGATGACAACGCCACCTTGAGTAATCGCTTTGAAATGTTTTAGATCAGCAGAGATATGCCAAGGCAATGCATTGCCTTTGCCGATACAGTTGTTCTTATCCATTGCGACAACGTGAACAACTTCGATACCTTGCCATGCCATTTTCTTGATCTCACTTATCGTTAAACTGCTACAGGTGCTTTAATTGCTGGATGTGATTCGTATCCTACGATTTCAATGTCTTCAAACTTAAAGTCGAAAATATCTTTGACATCAGGATTGAGCTTTAACTGACATAACGGTAACGGTTCACGAGTAAGTTGTAATTTCGCTTGCTCAAAGTGGTTTGCATATAAGTGTGTATCACCACCAGTCCAAACAAAGTCCCCAACATCTAAACCACAGACTTGTGCAATCATATGGGTGAGTAGGGCATAGCTAGCAATATTAAATGGCACACCTAAAAATACATCTGCACTACGTTGATAAAGTTGGCAGGAGAGTTTGTTATCATGTACAAAAAATTGGAACAGTGTATGACAAGGTGGTAAAGCAACCTTACCTGCCTCATTTGGATTCCAGCCCGAAACGATTAAGCGACGTGAATTCGGATTGGTTTTGATTTCATTGACGAGCCATTTAATTTGGTCAAAACCATTTTGTTGGTAACTACCATCTTCATTTTGAGTAGCACCAAAGTTACGCCACTGATGCCCATATACAGGACCAAGCTCACCTTCAGGTCGACCGAAGCGAGCAGTTTGCTCAGCAGTTGCCCATTCATCCCAAATAGTGACTTTATTGTCTTTGAGATATTGAACGTTAGTATCACCTTTGAGGAACCAAAGAAGCTCAATTACTATTGAACGAAAGTGAACTTTCTTAGTGGTTAGTAATGGAAAACCTTTAGAAAGATCAAAACGCATTTGATGACCAAATACTGAACGTGTACCTGTACCTGTACGGTCACCCTTGTCACCGCCATTGTCTAGGATATGTTGTAAAAGGTCTAAATATGTACGCATAACGCTCTCTAAAATCGTTTGTGAACTTACATGTTAAACAGCTTAATCTGCTCAACATCTTTGATAGGGAATGATACTTGATTATTACTACTTATAATATTTCTATTCTTTAAAAATACAAAGAGCGCTCTATAAGCGCTCTTTGTTTCTAGTCATCTTTATTCAGTAACAAAGGTTACTTTGCCATCAGCAAGGGATTTAACACGTGCTAAGGATTCCACTCGATAACCTTTTTCAAGTAATACATCTCGACCTGGTTGGAATGATTTTTCAATCACAATACCCACGCCTACAACTTCAGCATTTGCTTGATGAATAAGATCGATTAAACCTAATGCAGCTTGACCATTCGCCAAGAAGTCATCAATAACCAATGCTTTATCGGTTGAATTAAGATGCTTGTTTGAAATAGCAATTGTGCTTTCAGTCTGCTTAGTGAATGAGAACACTTTAGAACGATAAAGATCATCTTTTAAAGTCAATGACTGGTATTTACGAGCAAAAATCACAGGAACACCAAGCTCTAAACCTGCCATAATCGCAGGTGCAATCCCAGATGCTTCAATGGTAATAATCTTAGTAATGCCTGCATCTTTAAAACGCGCAGCAAACTCTTTACCAATCTGTTGCATTAACACAGGATCGATTTGGTGATTTAAGAAAGCGTCAACTTTCAATACTTGATCAGATAGAACGATACCTTCATTTAAGATTTTCTGTTCTAAAGCGTACACGGGAGAATCCTCTAAACGGATGCTTTTTCAAGCAAAGGCATATTTTAAAAAGCATCCAAAAAATTGCAAGCTAAAATTGACCAGATGGTTAATTGGTTTTACCCGAATAGCCAGTCAATAATAGTCCATAGGATGATTTACCATCATTATGTGTCACTTTGACAGGAAGATAATCTAATTTTGGAGCTAACCAAAATACGGTATTGCGTTCAGGTTTGCTGTGTTGTAACACGACTTTGATCGTATTAAATGTTCCATAACTGGTTTTAATACTTTCAGTACCTTGTTTAATAAAACGTCGCTCATCGACACCTTTCGCATCTGAAATATAATAACGTGGTTGCAAGGTATTGCCGTTTTTTAAATCTTCACGAACTTGTAACTCAGCATTTAACTCGTCCAAAACACCAGCTTGCCAAGCAAAAGAACGTTTCTTGTCATCTTTTTGGGTGTTAATCACTTTAGCACTTGGATTGAAGTTAATATTCATCGTGTTGTTGTGCACTAAAATTTTACTGGTACGACTGAACTTTTGTGAAGTGATTTTGTTATCTGAGAAAGCAAATTGACTGGTTTCAGATGCAGAAGCAATACCACCCGCTTTAGCAACAAATTTATATGTCCAGTTGTTGCCTTGCTGAGATAATGTACGTGTTGCTGAACCTAAATTCTTGTTGTTATAACTAAATTGATAGCTCGCTTGGAATGGCGCCATTGCATAGGCATGGCTAAAAAAGCTTGCACAAGCAAGTGTTGCAGAAGTTACCGTTGCAATACTCAAAAACTTAGTAAATTTGTTTGTCATAGCATTGTGTCCTTTGGATGAGCATTTGATGGGATCATCCAGATATCCAGATATCATTACGATTTGTTGTTATTATGCCTGTAGATTATGAAGAAAAGATCAGGTTTTTTACTAAGCGCTTGTTAATTTTTCGTATTAATCATGAAGTTGGAGTTTTCTGTGGCAGAGTATAAATAACATACTGCCACAGGATGTTTAGAATTATCTTTTTGAGTCTTTTTGCTGGATTGGGGTAACTTCACTAATATCTAAATCATCTTCCTCATCAAATTCATTGGATGGGGAGAGGATCGCTGTAAGATTCACATTTCCCCAAACAATTAATTCTGCTGGTCGGACACGTGCACGATTTACATGCACCTTACTCAGGGTCTCAATAATACTTGGCTTTTTACTAAACCAGCGATTTAAATCTAGATAAAGTAAATCATCTTTTACGGTTACGACTTCAAAGTGTTCTAAAATTTTCCCTAAAGGATCTTCCTCACGAAACTTTTGGTAATACCAAATCGCAAGATGAAAGCCCCATTTTTGGAAAATGTTTTTGAAACTCGCTTCAATCACTTGAGTGTTACTGATTTGCTCAAAAACCATAAGTTGAACATCTTTATTCATTTCCATCTGCAACAGCTTTAAATCAACAGAAAGGGTAGTATGCAGACCTTTGACGTCTATCGTCGAATACAGTCTTAACCAACCATCATATAAATCAGCATGCAGGTCTTTAATGATTTTAACTTTTTCGGTGACATAACGCTCCATCGTCGCGTTCACAAATACTTGTGAAAGCGAAAAATCTCTCTCTTCTTCGATGAATTCTTCGGCTTTTTGGTAAACTTTACGTAGACGTTTAACAACAGATGAAATTAGCGTTTGCATAAAAGTTGTTCCAGAAAGTGAATTGTTTTAGATAGCAATGCCACGATCTTTGTAATAACTAAAAAATAAAAATAAATTTCTGACTTGCAGTGTAGCAAAATTAATTGCTACATTTTCATAAAATGATGGTATGGATACACTGTAACTATAAGTGGATCATATTTTTGTAAAATTTTGAATACTGGTTCGGCTTTTTATACGGCTTTGCCGTTGGGGATGAGGCAATTTTTGCCGCTAAGATGCCATGTGGAATAAAATAAATTTTCGTTCGGAGTTGTCATCTCATTGGTGGCAAGACTCAATTTTTGTAGGGGCTGTGATTTTAGCATTGCTTCTGCATTTGGCTGTGCTTGCGGTACAGTTTGCTATGCCAACTCCATCCGATACCTCCACAAAGGAAATCGCAGTTTCTATTCGCCCTAGTACTGATAAAGTAGAAAATGCTGATTTTCTCGCTCAAGCCGATCAAAAGGGTTCAGGTGAGTTTCGAGAAGCACATCGCATGTCGAGTGATATGCCTTCACCGATGCAGGCTGATGCGACTACTGGTGAAACTGAGTTTGAAAGCTTAGAAAAAATTCAGCAAAAGCGCGAGTTAAAATTTGAAGAAAAAGTTTTAATGACCGTATTGAGCTGGCAGAAACAGGCAGAACAAAGCGAGCGTAAAAAAGCCTTGGAGGATTTACAAAGCCAGTTCCAAGCAAAAGCTGCCATGGTTGCTAGTCTTGAAGCTCAGTATTTACAACGACAACAAAATTTTAGCCGTAAACAACGGATTAAAACGGTAGATGGTATTCAAGCTAAACAGGATGCTTCTGCTGCGTATCTAGATAAATTCCGCCAAAAAGTTGAGCTGTACGGAAATCGCTATTACCCAGATGCTGCTAAACAACAGCGGTTATCGGGTGAAGTTAGATTAATGGTTATTCTGAACTCACAGGGTGGGATACGTGCAATTCGTTTAATTGAGAGTTCGGGACATTCTATTTTAGATGAAGCAGCTAAGGCTTCAGTGCGCCGTGGAGCCCCTTTTGGTGCATTTGATTCAACGATGAAGAAGGATATTTCTGAATTACGTATCATTCGGACTTGGCGTTTTGATCCCGTGGATGCTGAGTTTGAAGTGCATTGATTTTAAAAAATAAATCATTTATCAAAAGCTATTTAATACAATTAGATAGCTTTTTTTGTTGTTATTCATTTTTCTTTTTTTACAACACGCTATTACATTTCATAAATAAAACTTGAATTGATAATAAAAATAATTATCATTTGCATTGTATTTTAATTGTTTTGTATGCGCTCCTGTGCTGAAAAGTAAATGCTCTGGGGGAGATCGGCGCATGCATTTTAAATCTCATATCTTTGCATAAGGAAATTTCCCATGCATCAATCTCAGACTTTTCAATCTTTTAAAGCCCATCCTCTTATGTTGGCGATGGCGATATTACTTCCTTCATTTGCCTCTGCAGAAACCAGCACCTCTTCATCGACAGTTGCACTACCTACGATTAGCCTCAAAGCACAAGATGATCAATCCTCAGTTACAGAGGGAACTCAAAGTTATAAGGCGAAGAGTGCAAATACATCGACTAAGTTGAGTCTATCGCTTCGTGAAACGCCACAATCCGTTAAGGTTTTAACTCGTGAGTATTTGGATGATGCCAATATCAGTTCTTTTCAGGATCTATTAAATAACGTCACAGGTGTGTCAGTTAACCAATGGGATGAGCGTCAATATCCCACAGCGCGAGGCTTTGATGTTGACTATTATTTATTTGATGGTGTTCCCAGTAATGTGGGAATGGAAGCAAATGATCCTGATTTAACAATGTATGATCGCGTAGAGTTAGTCAAAGGGGCAAATGGTTTAATGACTGGTGCTGGTAACCCAGCCATAGCTATCAATATGATTCGAAAGCATGCGAATGCGAAAGAACTAACTGGGCAGGTAAGTACTTCTTTGGGGTCATGGAATGCATGGACGAGCTCGGCAGATATTTCTATACCATTGAATACGGATGGAACAGTTCGTGGTCGTGTCGTGGTAAAACACGAAGACACTGACTCTTTTATGAAAGGGTATGAGAAAAATAATAATGTTGTATATGGGGTGGTTGATGCTGATATCAGCGACAAAACCTATGTCTCTGTTGGGGCTGGTTATCAAAACTTAGAGCGTGATGGAGTACGGTGGGGCGGATTACCAGCATTTGATAGTAATGGTCAACGCGTCGATTTTGATCGATCCAAAACAGTAACTTCTGATTGGACTTATTGGAATACGGACACCACCACAGCCTTTGCAACCTTGAAACAAAATCTATTCAATGATGTGAATTTGCATGTGAATTATGCATATCGTGAAGTAAAACAAGATACTGCATTGCTCTATTTGTGGGGGAGTTTCGATAAAACTACAAATACCAGTAAAGGTACATTAATGACTTGGTCTGATGCCACTAAGACGAAAGAAAATAATATTGATACTTATCTTTCTGCTCCCTTTTCTATTGGTGGTTTAGAGCAAGAAATTGTGGCGGGTTTTATGTATAACCAAGCACAAAAAGACACATGGTATTCAGGTAATCCTCAAATTGCATCAGATGCGGTACTTGATTTTGATCATCCAAATGTACCGTTATTAGGATCGATTCAAAATAATAATGTCTATCAAGTTCCTAATAAAACGACTCAAACAGGCGCTTATTTGGCAGGTAAATTTAGCTTAGCTGAGCCTTTGAAATTAATTACAGGCATACGGTTATCAAACTGGAAATATGAGAGTGATGATGGTGTAGGAAATAGAAAATTCAAAAATGAAGTAACTCCATATGCAGGTTTAGTTTTTGATTTTCTTGATCAGTATTCTTGGTACGCGAGTTATACCAGTATTTTTAAACCAGAAGATAAACGAGATATAAATAAGCAGTACCTTGATCCACGAGAAGGTAAGAGTTATGAGACGGGTTTAAAAGGGGAGTTCTTAAATGGAAAGCTGAATGCTGCTTTATCGGTATTCCAAACCAAACAAGATAATGTTGCAGAAGAAACAGGAACTTTTATACCGAGTCCAGATGGAACACCAACAACAGAAAAAGCGTACCGTAGTGCTGATGGTGTCGAAAGCAAAGGTGTTGAATTTGAGTTAGATGGAGAAATTGCCAATAACTGGAATTTAAGTTTTGGTGTTGCTCATTTCAATGCCAAAGATGCTCAGGGTAATGAAGTGCAAACAATGTCTTCAAGAACTAACGCCAATTTATTCACCAAATATAAGTTAGATAAATGGAGTATTGGCGGCGGTGTAAATTACAAGAGTAAGTTTTATACAGGAGATGGTGACAAACGCATCACCCAGGATGCCTATGCTTTAGCAAATTTAATGCTTGGCTATGATATAGATTCAAATATTAAAGCTCAGATCAATTTGAATAATATTTTTGACAAAAAATACTATACAGGCATTGGTGATAATTTGATGGTGTATGGCGCACCTCGTAATGTGACCTTTACATTACGATATCAATTTTAAGAATTGAAAAAGCGGCTGAAATTGTATTCAGCCATTTTAAAATTGTGGATAAGTTCCAGCTTATTCACAATTTATTTGTACTTGAGTAAGTCCGTTCGATTTTGCAGATTTCGATATTAAAATGCTGGTACCATTTTTCTTTGCCTAAGTGTTGGGCAACTAAATGTTCAGTATCTTGTTGCCAGCGTTGAATATCTTCGAGGCTGTTCCAGTAAGACAACGCTATTTCAAAATCATTTTCACAACATGCTTCAAACTTAACACAGTGATATTGGCCGATTGCTTTATCTCTAAGCTTTTGTGCCATTTCTGTGTAAGTAGAATCCAATTGTCTAATGGTGGCTTTAAAAATAACGATATACATAGGACTCAGGCTTAATTTTCATCAGCTTGGTAAGGATTACTGATCCCAAGTTTTTTCAGAATCTCAATTTCCAAAGCTTCCATTTCTTCAGCTTCGGCTTCACTGGTTTCATGGTCGTAGCCGAGTAAATGTAAAATTCCATGCACGAGTAAGTGAGTGAAATGATCACTTGGTGTTTTTTGTTGCTCTGCTGCTTCTTGTAACACAACAGGAATACAGATGACCAAGTCACCTAAAGGCTCTGCTTCGAGTAAGCTGAGCATTTCTTCTGGAATATCGCTTGGAAAAGACAAGACATTGGTTGGTTTGTCTTTCTCTCGGTATTGCAAATTCAGTTCATGACTTTCTGCAAGATCAACGCAAGCAATGCCAATCTCACAATCTGCGTCAAAACCAACGTGACGTAATGCAGTTTCAATTTGTTTTTTGATTTGACCACGCTTCAATGGTAAATCATTGGCTTGAAAGTCTTGTTGAAGACTTAAATTGATTTTCAAAATAGATCCTTAAATATAAATTGCATCTACAAACTTAGAGTGAAACTCAATGGGATAGAAAGAAGACTGGAGGAATGCTTTACTGCATATTGATCCAATTTGTTGCATCATTTGTCTTTTCATGTGCCATCTTTCAAAAAATTGATGATCCATAAGTTTGCTGACAAAACACAAAACTATCCTCATTTAGATCACTGTAGGCTACTCACACTCATATACTTAACTCGGTAATGACCATGGAACCTACAGATTTCAAGTGCCTTTTTTTAATATCACACTAAAAGCATATTCATTAATGTTGAGCGTCAGCTTTCTCATCATTTTCTGCTACCAGTGCTTCTTGTCTCGCTTTGCGTTCAGCACGAGCTTCTGCTGACAAACGTTGTTGTTCGCTATCCCAGCCTTCATAAGCTTCGACAATTTTTTGTACCAGTTGGTGACGCACTACATCTCGAGAGTGGAAGCGCGTGATATGAATTTCATGGACGTTTTCAAGAACACGTAAGGCATGAGCCAAACCTGATTGCTGACCACGAGGTAAATCCACTTGTGTTACGTCACCCGTTATCACCGCTCTTGAACCGAATCCTAAGCGTGTAAGGAACATTTTCATCTGTTCAGGCGTTGTATTCTGAGCTTCGTCCAAAATGACAAAAGAATGATTCAGTGTGCGTCCGCGCATATAGGCGAGAGGTGCTACTTCAATCACTTGGCGTTCAATGAGTTTAGCTACTTTTTCAAAGCCCAGCATTTCATATAGGGCATCGTAAAGTGGTCGAAGGTAAGGATCAATTTTTTGAGTTAAGTCACCTGGTAAAAAACCAAGTTTCTCACCTGCTTCAACTGCTGGACGTACCAGTAAGATACGTTGAATTTCATTACGTTCGAGCATATCTACTGCTGCAGCGACTGCAAGATAGGTTTTACCTGTACCCGCAGGCCCGATACCAAAGGAGATATCGCTTTGTAAGATACGTTGTACATAGCGTTTTTGATTTGCGCCACGTGGATTGATGCGGCCTTTACGCGTTTGTAGCCAAACGTTATCAAGCCCAATATGTTCTTGATCAGAGTCATCTAAAAATTCACGATCAGTTTGAGATCCTTGAATCATTAAATGAAGTACATCCGCACTGATTTGAGAAGAAATTTCAGATTCTTGAAAGAGCCGTTGCAAAAGTGCTTCGGCTCGTTCGACCGCTTCGATATCACCGTCTAAGTAAAAGGCATCGCCTCGGTGAGTTATTTTGACATCTAAACGTTGTTCGATTTGTTTTAAATGCCCGTTATACGCACCGAGCATGCTTTTTAAACGTTCCATGGAAATTTCAGGGAACGTTACTGTACGTCGAATCGCTGCAGTCAAGAGAAACCCTTTATGTTGTCTTGTAAGAATACCCTTACATTACGCCACGTCAGGTTCAAGATTCAAGAGTTCACCATAAACTAAATTTAAAGTTTTGATTTCAGTAATCTCAATTTCAGCAAAACGTCCAACCCAAGCTGCATCACCGATAAAAGTAACAAGACGAGTGTTGTCCGCTGTACCGATCAGAAGATTTGGATCTTTATCAGAAACTTTTTCAATCAGTACGCGTTCAATTTTACCCAGCATCGCATCAGTTTTATCGATACTGGATTGTTTAATCACTTGTTGAACTTGTGCTAAACGATCTTTTTTCACTTGCTCTGGAGTGTCATCAGGAAGTTCAGATGCAGGTGTACCAGGACGTTTTGAATAAACGAAACTATAAGAGTGGTCAAAATCTAAATCTTTAATAAACTGCAAAGTCTCAGCGAAGTGCTCATCCGTTTCGCCAGGGAAGCCAATAATGAAGTCACTTGATAAATGCATATCAGGGCGAACTTTGCGTAGTTTTGCAATTTTATCGATGTAGACATCAATCGTGTGATTACGCTTCATGGCTTGCAATACATCGTTTGAACCACTTTGTACAGGTAAATGCAAATGCGAAACCATCTGAGGCAAATCACGATAACATTGTATCAACTCATCAGAAAATTCTAATGGGTGAGAGGTGGTATAACGTAAACGACCAATCCCTGGAATTTCAGCAACTAAGCGCAGTAATTCAGGGAATGTGCAAATGCCACCTTCAAAGGTTTCACCACGATAACCATTTACATTTTGACCAAGCAGGCTAATTTCACGAACACCTTTTTCTGCCAATCCAGCAATTTCTGCTAACACATCATCGAGAGGGCGCGAAACTTCTTCACCGCGTGTGTAAGGGACTACGCAGAATGAACAATATTTCGAACAGCCTTCCATGATCGAGACAAATGCTTTAAAACCTTCAACACGTGGTTCAGGTAAGAAATCAAATTTCTCAATATCTGGAAAAGAAATATCAACTAATTTGATTTTTTCTTTCTTTGGCTTTTCCACTTGGGCTTGATGTTGATCTAGCATTTGTGGCAAGCGGTGTAGGGTTTGTGGACCGAATACCATGTCGACATAAGGTGCGCGCTTTTGAATGTTGTCACCTTCTTGAGAAGCAACACAGCCACCGACACCAATCACTAGGTCAGGATTTTGTTCTTTCAGTTTGCGCCAGCGACCAAGCTCACTAAAGACTTTCTCTTGCGCCTTTTCACGAATTGAACAAGTGTTCATTAACAAGATATCAGCTTCGTTTGGATTTGTGGTCAGAACGTAGCCGTGTGAGTCGCCAAGCAAATCTGCCATACGATGACTGTCATACTCATTCATCTGACACCCTTGAGTTTCAATATATAACTTCTTCATTGAAACATCAGTGGTGTGCGTTGGCTGGGTAACAGTGTTTTCTGAGGCAGCTTTTGTAGCACTAGGAGTGAATGTTTGAACCGTCATGCAGGCTCCTAAACGAGGTGGATTTAAACAAACCGCGGATTATAGCAGCATTTTTGAATGTTCGCTGAGAATAAAAAAATGACAAAAATGGACACTTTGTGGATGAAAATACGTGAATTTTAATGAATATGAATCAGCAAGTTACATAACACAACAATAGTAAGACTTGAGAGTTATTAAACTATAATCGCAGGCGAAATTAGGCAAATGTATCGATGAAGATGAATAAGCAACACAATTCAGTTCCACACCTCAAAATAAAACTAAATAACAAGAAAATCTTACAACGTAGTTTTGTTGTCGGTGGTTTGCTTGCGTGTTCGTCTGTATATGCTTTAGATGATCAGTTTAATGATGCTTTACGTGCTGCGAATGCGGGGAATACCGCATTGCTCGATCAGTACCAATATGAGATGCAAAATGATGTTTTGGGTTACTACCCAGAATATTGGAAATTGAATAGTAATCTTGGGTTTCAGCCAGCATCTTCAATTATCAATTTTGCGCAACGATATCCAAAGTCTGCAATGGCTGAAAAGTTAGCAGCAGATTATGTTGAAGAAAAGGTAAAACAAGCGAACTTTAGTGAGGCAAAACCAGTCCTCAGTTATGTAACGAACCCTGATCAAGACGAAAGTTGTGCTGTGGCGCAGGTTCGAGCTCAAACTGGGGATAGTTTGGTTTATGCAGAATATAAGGATATTTGGTTGGCAACAAATACCCAACCTGAATCATGTAATGGTTTGGGGCGTATGATGTTATCAAGCCCCTTAATGACTGCTCAAGATCGCCAACAACGCTTGTGGGGACAACTTAGAGCTGGTCAGTCGGGGCAAGCAATTGCAACTGCACAAACTATGGGTTTAAGTTTATCTCTGGCCCAGTTTAATCAAATTCAATCTAATCCTCTCGCGTACCTATGGAGTGCGCCAAAAGCCAATGACGCGGATTACGCCTATTTAATTTTTGCGTTGGGTCGCGTAGCAGATAGTGATTTAACTAATGCTTTAGGCAATGTGCAACGTGTTGCTCAAGATTTACCAAGTCCAGTACAAAAATATTTGTATCGTACTATCGGCTATGTTGGTGGTACAACCGTAATGAAAAATGGTTTTAATCGTGAAGTATTAAATGCATTTGATAAGAGTTATGGTTATCCATTTAGTCCCGAAGAAGCTGAAATTTATGCGCGTCAAGCGGTGCGATTTGGTGCATGGGAAAGTGTAATTCGTGCAGTAGACTCAATGTCGGTTACACAAAAACAAGAAGATCGTTGGCAATATTGGTTGGCTCGTGCATCAGAGCAAAGAAATGACAAAGACTCGAAGTTAGCAGCTCAACAAATTTATCGCAAACTAGCGCAGGCTGGTGATGATTATCACAACTTGCTTGCTAAAGATCGTTTAGGTGAGCGATACAATCATCAACCTTATAACGAACAACCAAGCGCACAAGATATTCAGCGTTTAAACCAAAATATTCACTTTAGACGTGCATTCGCTTTACGTGATATTAATGCTCCTGCCAATTATACCAATAGAGAATGGAACTGGGCTGTCAGACAGGCTTATCTACAAAAAGACGATGGTTTATTATTGGCGGCTGCTAAGCGCGCACATGATATGGGCTGGTATGATCGAGCAATTTATGCGGCTGATCGAACTAGCACTCGACACAATGATACCTATCGTTTTGCAACGCCGCATCGTAGTAATGTGACTAGTCATAGTTACAATGCTGGTATTGATCCAGCTTGGGCGTATGGTTTAATGCGCCAAGAAAGTCGATTTGTGACCACTGCGAGGTCTCATGTCGGGGCTGGTGGTTTGATGCAGATCATGCCAAACACGGCCAAATTAGTCGCACGACAAATGGGAGAAACCTATAACCCTGCGGCATTGAGTGAAATGAACACGAATATTCGATATGGGACATTTTATCTTTCGATGATTCATGGTCAACTGAGCGGAAATGCAGTGCTTGCGACAGCGGGTTATAATGCTGGCCCAAATCGTGCACGTCGTTGGCAACCTGATTTTCAACCAATTGCGGCTGATCAATACACTGAGTCAATTCCTTTATTAGAAACACGTGACTATGTAAAACATGTCATGACCAATGCAACACACTATGGGGTAGTGTTAGGGCAGGGACCTCAATCTCTGGAAAAACGTATGAGTATTATTCCTGTACGTAATGAACCTTAACGCATGGCATCGTTGAACTTGAGATAATGAAGTTTTTGTATTTGATGAAATCAATGTGCTTGATGAAGGAATCAATGTTTAGGGCTATACAGATACTAATCTGTTATTTAGCTCTTTCATTTGCTGTTCCATTATATGCAGCGGACAAAGCTGATATTGCTGGATATGTGATGCATGTCCAAATGACACCAGCTGTCTGTTCCTTTGATTCTTCACGCCAAAAACAACGTAAATGTTTAGAAGGTTATTCTCTGACGATCTCAAGCTTATTACCTGAAGTTCCTGTTGGTCGAGACTGTCAAACAAAGTCATCGGCTAAATTATCCCCTCTACAAGCAAAAGTGGTTGCACGTGTAATGCCAGATGAAAATGCACGGGTACAACTTTGGCAAAATGTCGGCGGCTGTGTGCCAATGAATGCGAGTCAATATTTCAGAACGATTATTAATTTTGCAGAGCGATTAAAAATACCTGCTGATTTGACTAGCCCTAATACGATTGAAGTACAACAAGAAAATTTAAGGCAGCAGCTCACTAAATTAAATCCTTCTTTACCACCCAACGGGATTCGTTTTACTTGCCAAGTCTCTAAATTTGACTCTATTTTGACAGAAATTAAAGTTTGTTATCGAAAAAATGGTCAGTACAAACAGTGTTCGAGTCATGTGGTCACTGGATGTCCAAGTGAATTTACAATTAAAGGAAGTTATTAAGCTTTTTTTCTGAATTAATTTGTATTTTCTATCAGACTTTTGTTGAAATCCATTCTCTTTTACATGCATCTGCGTTCGCTTTAGAGTACAATCTTTGCCGTTTATGATAATTCGGTTGAATAACAAAAGAATTCAATCGTGCTAACGCATCTCATTGGAGAATATCACATGAAGCAACCCGTTCGTGTTGCCGTTACAGGCGCTGCAGGTCAAATTGGTTATAGCTTATTATTCCGTATCGCTAGCGGTGAAATGTTAGGTAAAGATCAACCTGTAATTTTACAATTGCTTGAAGTTCCTTTTGAGAAAGCTCAACAAGCGCTTAAAGGCGTAATGATGGAACTTGATGACTGTGCTTTCCCATTATTGGCAGGCATGATCGGGACTGATGATCCAGAAGTTGCATTTAAAGATGCTGACTATGCGTTATTAGTAGGTTCACGTCCACGTGGTCCTGGTATGGAACGTGCTGACTTATTGAAAGTAAATGGCGAGATCTTCATTGGTCAAGGTCAAGCTTTAAATAAAGTTGCTAGCCGTGATGTTAAAGTATTAGTTGTTGGTAACCCAGCAAATACAAATGCTTACATCGCAATGAAATCTGCTCCAGATCTTCCAGCGAAAAACTTCACAGCTATGCTGCGTCTTGACCACAACCGTGCATTAACTCAACTTGCTCAAAAAGCTGGCGTTGCAGTTTCTGACATCGAGAACATGACTGTTTGGGGTAACCACTCTCCAACTATGTATGCTGACTACCGTTTTGCAACTGCAAATGGTGTAAGCTTAAAAGACAAAATCAACGATGCTGAATGGAATAAAGATGTATTCCTTCCAACAGTTGGTAAACGTGGTGCTGCGATCATCGAAGCACGTGGTTTGTCTTCTGCTGCTTCTGCTGCAAACGCTGCAATTGACCATATGCGTGATTGGGCGTTAGGTACAAATGGCAAATGGGTAACTATGGGTATTCCTTCTGACGGTTCTTATGGAATTCCTGAAGGTGTAATGTTTGGTTTCCCTGTAACAACTGAAAACGGTGAATACAAAATCGTTCAAGGTTTAGAAATTGACGAATTCAGCCGTGACCGTATCAACTTCACTCTTAACGAGTTAGAAGAAGAACGTGCAGCGATTGCTGACATGGTTAAATAATTTGTCATTTTGATAAATTATGAAAAGCACTCTCTTGTAGAGTGCTTTTTTATTTTAAGAAACAAAATACAACAAGAAAATATAGAGATATGCCTGCAAGTTAATACAGTTTATTGTTAGATTATTTATTAGATGGGTTTTACCTAAGGAGAAGAAAAAATGTTTGAACAACAACCAACACTTGAACTTTTATTTGAACAATTGGGGCTTGATGCAGATGAAGTTTCGATGGAAAACTTTATTAAAACTCATCAATTGAGTGCTAGCCAGAAATTACACGAAGCTGATTTTTGGAGTGCTGGGCAACGAGACTTTCTTAAGAGTCATTGGGATAAAGATGATGAATGGGCTATCGTGATAGATGAGTTGAATCAGCAACTACATGTCGATAGTACAACTTAATAAAAAAGCTCACATCAGTGAGCTTTTTTATGGATTAAATTTATGAACCAGTCTTCTTGGCGGGCTTGATTAAAAGCTGGATGTGCATGTAATAACTGCAAGTCGTGATCTACACATGCCACATATTTTTTTAACCAATGTCGAGTCATCGCAAACTCTTCTTTACTTGCAGATGCATAAGCCAAAAAGAAGTAAATATCTAGATGATCGTAGTGAGCGAGAGGCTTTAGGATTTGCTGCGTGATAATTGCAAAACGTTGCTCTTTGGTTAGCTCAAAATAAATCATATAAGCTTTGGCTAAATTTAATGAGAGATCAAGATAAAGATTTAATGGCATTTCCTCAAATTCAATCCGAGCTTGCTCAAGTAGCACGATGGCTTCTTGCAAGAAATGCAATTGTTCTTGACGGACATGACTGAGTACAACCAATTGCAGACGTAAGTCAGCTCTTTCTAAAGCAAGTTCAGGTGTATTTTCACTTAAATAGAGTTGGTCTGTTTCACCAATTCGATTTACTACATGTTTCGTTTCATTTGACATCAGTTTATCCAAAACCTTGATCTATGCATGCATATATAGGGCTTTATTTTGCAATTTAAAGGTTTAGGCATTCCAAAGCGAATTTCCACTGCGTAACCATGCTGTAATTGATAGACGTTGCTGTTTCGAAAGCAACACTCCATGTAGTAAATCACTTTGGAAGATAGCAAGCCGATTAGGCAATGGTTGAATGGTATGCCATTGCTCATTTTTATCTTGCAAGCGTAACTGACCGCCAAAGTCTTCTTGCCACTGTTCATGTAAATAAAAAACAGTTGAAATCATGCGATCATTCTTTTTCTGAGGATTATCTCGATGTAATGCATAAAATTCACCTGCGTTGTAACAGGCAAAATGAGCTTCTACTTCTTTGATTCCCAAATAAAACGCTTGATTTAATAACTGAGACAAGTTCTTTAATGCATTAATATGTTGTTGCGCGATCGGTAATTGTTCATCAATCCACAATATATGATCGCTACGTATATGACTCACAATACCATTTTGAATGCCTGCAGCTCTGAACTCAGCAAGATGTGAATTGCATTCGTTTACTAGGGAGTCTACATATGTAGCAGGATAAACATTATCTATAACGGCAAAACCTGATTCATTTAAATCATCCAAAACTTTATCTAAATCCCACGATTCAGGAAGAGAACTTTGCTGCATATATTTCCAATAGAGCTTGATGAAGAGGCAGTATGATCTTAGTCGATCACATCAACGCTAAAGAATACTTTTTTCATTCGTGATAAACTACCCTTTGAATTGAGGAATAATTGTCAACATGAATTACCGTCACCATTTCCATGCGGGTAACTTTGCCGATGTTATGAAGCATGTACTTTTGCTTCAACTGCTCGCTCGTTTAAATGCTAAAGATAAACCTTATAGATATATAGATACCCATGGCGGTGCAGGTAAATATGATTTATCTACGTCTGAAGCACAAAAATCAGGTGAGTTTTTAACGGGTATCCATCGTTTGGTCAAGCTTGACGATTCGATTAAACGTAATGCACCTGAAGGCGTAAAACAATATCTTAAAATTGTTGAAGATATGCGTGCAGGTTCAGGTAAAGGCGCTTATCCAGGTTCACCTTGGTTTGCGCTTGAAGGCATGCGTGATATTGATAAAGCAACTATATTTGAAATGCAGCGTGATGTATTTCAACAATTGTATTTTAATATTCGCGATAAACGTGCGGGCTTACATGAGCGTGATTTTTATGAAGGTTTGATGGGTGTCATTCCGCCTAAAGAAAAACGTGGATTGGTCATGATTGACCCACCATACGAAATCGAACGTAAAGATTTCCCTCAGCTAGTTGAGCTGTTACAAGCTGCACATAGAAAATGGCCGACAGGTGTTTTTGCTGTGTGGTATCCAATTAAAGATCGCGCGATGATTGACCGTTTTGAGAAGAAAATGTTTAAGACTGGTATTCGTCGTCAGTTGGTATGTGAAATTTGTGTATGGCCTGATGATACGCCAGTTGGATTAAATGGTTGTGGTTTATTGGTGATTAACCCACCTTGGAAATTTTCAGAAGATGCTGATCAGGCATTACAATGGTTGTTCCCTCATTTGCGAATGAGTGAAAATGGTGGTCATGCTGCAGTGCGTTGGTTGGTGGGTGAATAAGCCCATCAATGTCAAACTATTCTCGAGGAATTGAAAATAATGACAAATTCTCCTAAGTCAGATTCTGATTTGAAGAAAGAAGAGCTTTCTTTTGATGGGATCACCTTTGAAGTCGAAGAAGAAGAACAAACGCATGAAGGGCAAAAAGTTAAAAGACGCGGCATTTATTTATGGCCAAATCTGATTACAACAGCGGCATTACTTTCAGGTTTTTATTCGATCATCGCTAGTATGAATGGTAATTTCACTCAAGCTATTTATGCGATTTTCTTAGCAGCATTGTTAGATGGTTTGGATGGTCGAGTTGCTCGTGCAATTGGAGCACAAAGTGCTTTTGGTGAACAGTATGATTCACTTTCGGATTTATTAGCCTTCGGTGTAGCTCCAGCTATTTTGATGTACAGTTGGAGTCTCAATGATTTGGGTCGAATTGGTCTAGCTTGTTGTTTTATTTACACAGCCTGTGCAGCATTTCGACTTGCACGCTTCAATGTACAAATCGGTGTGGTCGATAAACGTTACTTTATAGGAATAGCAAGTCCATTAGCTGCTGTAACCGTTATTTCAATGGTATGGGTGAGTCAAGATTATCCTCTGGTATTTGATTTAAATGACATCACAATACAAATCATCAACGCTGTGATTATGGTTTCGATTGGTTTGCTTATGATTTCAAATATCAAATACTATTCATTTAAACAAATGGATCGCAAACGTGTTCCTTTTGTAGTCATGTTGCCGGTAGTCTTGATTTTTGCTGCAATCACCTACAATATTCCTGTAGGGATACTTGTTGTATGTATCATCTATGTGTTGTCTGGTTTTGTAACGACACTATTAGCTAAAAAAAATGATTCCAAAATAACAATCTAAATAAAAGGAGGTTCGGCATGCCATTGTTGATGAATAATAGTCAATTAAAGCAGCTGAACCTCAACAAGTCAGATGCTTTAACTTTTTACCCACCCAAAGGTTTATTTAAAATTGTTTATCAAGGTTTGATTCTACCGAATCTCCCTGCACCTTTTCATTATGTGAATTTCATTAGTTTGATTGGGCAACCTCGAATTCCCATTTGTTATAATCCAAGTGCAATTTCCACAACTGCGATCGATACAGCTACAGTGTTGGTAAGCAGTAGCTTATCAACAGTTGGACATCTAAAAAGTTATAGTGCAAAAGAACAGTGTCAATTTGAAACTGATTCATATCAATTCTTAGATGTTGATCAAATTCATGTTGATTTTCCAAACTATTACTTCAAACGAAATGACAATGAATTTAGCTGTGATTTAAGGGTAAATATCTGTTCTGAAATAGAAAACCATACAGCATTGCACTGGGGCGTGGCTGACTATTGGTATGTACAATGTCAGTGCGTTGGGGAAATTATTTATAAAAATCAAAAATATTTGATTAAGACCAAAGGTATTTTAAAACATGCAAGGGCGGTATATTTACCTTTTATTGCTTTTCACTTTTTTACATATCAAATCATTCATATTAATGAAGAAATTCAAGTCATCCTTTCAGAGTTGCGCAACCAATGGAATAACGTAATTTTCTCTCGAATTGAGGTTCAAACCAGTCAACAAGGTTCGACTCTTTATGATCGAAATGTAGTTTTTGATACCCTTAGGGTGTATCCAAAGATTCAAACTCCTAATGGACGTGAGATGTATCTTCCTCGTGAATTCATTTGGCAATATCAAGAAAATGAAGAAGTTATCTTTCAATTACACGGACAGAGTAGGGGCGATTATAAATTTGGTCTAGCGGCGGGTTATGTTGGTAGTTTTAGTTATGATTTATTTTGGAATAATCAGTCCTATCAAGGGAGTGGGTATTGTGAATATATCGATTGTCGACCTTTGCATTGGCAAGAAAAAAGTAAAACTGAACAAATCTTAGACCAAATTCCACATTTTCAGCCTTATTTGTGTAAAAAATAATCTATCAGTTTAAATATTAAAATAAATTCCAATAAATCGCTTGCAAGCGATTAGAAATGCTGTAGAATGCACATCCATCGGCGGTGATGCGGATAAAAACTTGTTGAGAAACAAGGGTTTGGCTAAAGTGGTTAGATTCTTGGGTTGGTTGATAAGTTTTAAAAATATCTAAATTGCCTGTTGACTTTAAAGAAATTTAGAGTAATATAGCCGACCTAGCTTGATGATGACGAATCATC